>JAVHWE010000406.1:0-2874 GCA_032160285.1 Micromonosporaceae bacterium
CCACGACGTCGACGCCACTGTTGCGGGTGCCCGAAGCCCCACGCGCGTACCGGTTGCGTACGGCATGGACCTGTGGCAGTTCGGCGCGCACCCGGGCGAGCAGCGCCTCGTTGTGGTCGACCGCGACGACGACCCGCGCCGGGGGCGGTTGCTGCGTCAGCGACGATCGCACCGTCTCCGTCAGCTCGGTCCAGCGCCGCTCGGTGTACGTGGCGATGACCACGCTGACCGAGCGGTCCGGGGGCGACCGGTCGGGCGCCGGCTGGTCCGGTGGCGGCTGGTCCGCCGGCGTGTGGTCCGGCGTCGTGTGGTCCGGCGTCGTGTGGTCCGGCGTCGTGTGGTCCGGCGGCTGCCGGTCGGTGTTGAGGCTCATGCGAACACCTCCGCTGATCGGGACTTCGTGGCGGCGGGCCGAGCCTCGCGGCACGCCATTCCGCACGTTGGGGAAGCTGGGGTGCGGTGACGCGGAGTGCCCGCGATGTCGGGTTTCAACAGCCGACCGGTCCTCACGCGGCCTCGCGACGGGACAGTGGGGGGTCGGCAGGCCGATCCCGCTCCGTCGCGTCTGCCGTCGTGTCGGCGACGACCGCGGCCGGACGCGCCGGCCGGCGCCACCGCTCCCGCGCGATGGTGCGCAGTACCCGCAGGCCGTCCGCGACGGCATTGAGTTTGCTCACGCCGTGAATGCGCTCCCGCTCGAAACTCGGCACCTCTGTCACCGTCAGCCCGGCCTCGGCGATGCGTACGTTGATGAGCGTCTCCACCTCGAACCCGTCGCCCCAGTCCATGTCGGTTCCCCGCTCACCGGGTTTGAGGCCGAGCGTCGGCAGGCAGTACGCCCAGAATGCGTTGTAGCCGTAGCAGAGATCGGTGTACCGGGTGCCGTAGAGCAGATTCACGATGCCGTTCAGGACCCTGTTGCCGAGCCAACGCCACCGGGTGATGTCGCTGCTTCCGCCGCCGAGGCAGAAGCGTGAGCCTTTCGCGAAGTCCGCACCGCCGGTCAACGCGGCCACGTACGCCGGAATCTCCGCGGGATCGGCCGATCCGTCGGCGTCGAGCATCACGATGATGTCGCCGGTGGCAACGGCGAAACCGCACGCGAGCGCGTTGCCCTTGCCCTTGCGGGTCTGCCGGACGATGCGGGCGTGCGGCCACACCTGGGCGGCCACCGACACGGTGTCGTCAGTGGAGTGGCCGTCGACGACGACAATCTCGTCCACCCCGGTGAGCCGGGCGGCGACGTGTGGCAGATTCCTCGCCTCGTTCAAGGTCGGTATGACAACACTGACGCGGGGCGGCCCGGAAGCGAGGAGCACCGCGTCACGGGCGTCCGGTTCATCTGAATGTCGCAGTTCCTGGCGGAACATGTCGTGCGTCCTCTCGGCGATCACTGACAAGGAATGGTCGTGGCGGGCTCAACGCGACCGGGGGAACATTTCACGCGGGCCGACCCGTCGATGGTGGACTGTCCGGTAACTCCGCGGTCTCTGCAGGGCGAGTTGTCCGGCCTAACGCGGACCGCACGTTCCACGTTGCGGGGATTCGGTGCCATGTGTCGCGAGAGACAGCGTGTCAGCGTGGCGGCGGGGACGACAGTCCTGAATGTCACGTCGAATCCGAAACCAATTCACGTATCGAGCGTCGGCGTTTGGTGCCCGCCCCGGTTCCGCCGCACGGTCGGTCGCCGGGAAGACCCGATCCGCCTCTATGATCGACCGGCGTAATCGCATGTGGGGGCGGTGATTACCGGGACCGTCCGATTCGTTTCCTGGACAGACCACAGTGGAACGTATGTCGGACGGCCCGCATCGATTGCATCTCCGGTCTGGGTGCCAACTGTGGACAGACGGTCGAGACAGGAACGACGAGCGGTTACCGGAGCACCGCCGGGAGGTGGGGATCGGTGGTCGCACGTCCGGCATGGGTGCCACCAAAAGCCAGTGCGACGGTACTCCCGGCCCGCGTGAGGTACACGGAAGGTGACCCGCACGCGCCACGCGTGCATCTCGCCGGTTCGTCCGGTTGGCCCCGATCGGTACCTCGCCGGGCGGCGGTGTCGGCGCCCGTAGGCGCCCGTAGATGGTCGTCTTGACGCCGATACGGTCGATCTTGACGCGTCCTCACGACTTCGCCCTCAAGTACCGGCTGGCCCGGCTGGCCCGGCTGGCCCCCGCGGTCGAGCGGGAACTCCGCGAGGCACAGGAACGTCGGCGAAGCTATCTGGTCGAAGCCGCTCTCCAAGACAGCCAGGAGCGCTTGCGGCTGCTGGCCGAACACCTACAAGACGTCATTTTCCGATTCGGTCTCGTTCCCGACGCCGGCATCGACTACATCAGCCCCGCGGTCACGACGGGTCACCGGCTACACCCGACGAGCTCCGCACCAGCCCCGATCTGTTCTTCGCGATGGTCGAACCGGAAGACCGAACCAGATTCGAGCGCTCCCGGCATGACCCCAACCCGCCCGCGCTGGTAGTGCGGTGGCACCGCCGGGACGGTCGCCTGGTCTGCGTCCAAGTGGTCGAGGACGACGACGCCGTTCGCGCCGTCGTCCAGCGCATCCTCGCCAAGGCCGGGTAATCAGGTGCTGTAGGCCGCCAGGCCCACAGACGCGATCGAAATGGTCGGCATCCGGGCCCTGCACATCGACGGCATGCTTACGGACGTCATCATGCCGGAAATGTCCGGACCGCAGCTCGCCGAACGGGTCCGCAACACTCGCCCCGACCTTCCGGTCCTGCTCATGTCCGGATACACCGCGGACTCGTTTCCTGGCGGCCACGACCTGACCGCAGACCTGCACCTCATCCGCAAACCCTTCAGTGCGGCGGTTCTGCTTCAGCACATCCAGGACCTGGTAGCCACCTCGACG
>JAVHWE010000114.1:0-4184 GCA_032160285.1 Micromonosporaceae bacterium
AGCCGGGTCTCGTGTGGCTACCACTGTGGCGGCCCGACCGGCCAACCGACGTGCCCGACGACCCGGAGCGGATCGGCATGCTCGCCGGGGTGGGGCGCAAGGCCGAGTAGGCGGGCGGCGCGGCAGCGGGCACCCGCGCCACGCAGCCTCGCCGCAGAAGCACGCACCCACCTCGGCGCCGTCGGTGAAGTTCTTCTCGAACGCGGCGCGAACGCCCGGCGTGCGCCACGGCAGCGCCGAATCGGCCTGCCATGGACTGTCCGGTGCGGACAGATGACGCGACAGGATTCGGGCCGAATCGGGATGCGGCTCGGTTCCGTCGGCTTGGTCAGGCGGACCAGCCGATGCTTGACCATTGGCTGCTGGACCAGTAGCGGCCGGTCCAGGCGGCGCCGGACCAGGCGCGTCCGGACCAGGCGCGGCCGGACCAGGCGGTGTCGGTCCACGCCGAGCTGGACCAGGAGGTGCCGGTCCAGACGGCGGAGGCCCAGGTCCTGGAGGCCCATGAGGTACCGGTCCAGCCGTCGCCGGCCAGTCGCTGGCCCATCCACAGGCCACCCTGCCAGGACGTTTTCGCCTTGCTGGCCGCGGCCCAGGTGCCCGACGTGAACGGGCCGACGACGGTGCGTTCGCCGCTCAGCGGTACGGCGGCGTCGACGACGTGGCTGGTGCCGCGGGCCGCCTCCAGGGTGCCGGTACCGGTGGCGGCGGCGAAGCTCTGCGTGGTCGCCGGGTACATGGTCAGAGCTACGGCACTTGTCGTGTTGACCATCTTGATGCCCGCGTCCGCGGGGCTGAGGTTGCTGATCGGGCTGCCGGTGGTCTGGAGGTATGTCTTGACCTTGTCCGGTGTCATCGACGGGGTTTTCTGCAGCATCAGCGCGACCACGCCGGAGACCACGGCGGTGGCCTGCGATGTGCCGCTCCCCTTGAACAGCGCGTCACCGACCCGGGCGGTCGGGTAGGTGGTGTCGACGTAGGAACCGGGGTTGCGCAGCGACACGATGGACTCGCCGGGGGCGGCAATGTCGACACGCCGGCCGGTGGTCGAGGCGCTGAATGACGACACGGTCGTGCCAGTCACGGTTCGGTAATCCATCGGCACGTTGCGGGCGTTGACGGAGCCGACGCTGAGCACGTACGGGTCGGTGGCGGGGCTGGTCAGCCGGTTGGTGACACCGGTGTTGCCGCCCGCGACGACCACGACGATGCCGGCCTTCCACGCGTTTTCCACCGCGAAGTTCAGCGGATCTGTCTTGTAGTCCTGCAGGCTGTCGGTGCCGTACGACAGGTTGATCACTTTGATCGGGGCAGCGGTGTCGTCGTTGCGGTGCGCCACCACCCAATCGATGCCGGCGATGACCTGGGAGACGTCGACCGCGCCGTCCGCGGTTCCGACCTTGACCGAGGTGATCTTCGCTCCGGGGGCGATACCGGTGTATCCGGCGGCCGTGTCGTTGCCCGCGATGATCCCGGCCATGTGCGTACCGTGGCCGTTGGTGTCGAGGTAACGCAGCGTCGGCGACTGGGACTCAAACGACAGGTCCGGGCCGTTGACGACCCGACTGGCAGGCAGGCCGGGTACGGGTGCCACGCCGGTGTCGATCAGCGCCACTCCAACCCCACGGCCGTCCACGTTGAACGCCTGTCGGGTCAGGGTCGCACCCGATGCGACGGAGGGATTGGTCAGCGTCGAGTCGACGTACCACGCCGGTTGGGTCGTGGTGGCGGCGTACGCGAGGCCCGCCGGAAGGGTCAATACGGATGCGACGGCGAGGAGTCCCGCGCCCACGGCTGCCGCACCGGTTCGTGAAGGCACCTTCCGCGACATGGGTTCTCCTCCGTAGGCCGATCCGACACCCCCAAGGATCGCAATTGTGTGAGATCGCGGTGACACACGGTTAGCACAGACCTGAGGTCCCGATCGGATGACACAACCTGGGTACACCGCGCAGGCGCGCGGGTCGCTGGCGATGACGAACTGTGCCACGGCACCCCGGACTGCCGACCGACCTTGGTCACGGCGGGGTGATGTACCGGGCGAGGCGGTCGCTGATCGGGCTGATCGAGGGCCGGGGCGGCTGGTCGAAGAACTCGGCCTTGCGTTCGCGGAGCAGGTGCTCTCCGTCGGTGCGCCAGTCGAAGCCGGGCCGGCGCAGCAGCTTCTGGAACAGCACGCTGGCCTGATCAGGGTCGCGGTCGGCCAAGTGCCGGAACGGCAGCGGCGAGACGCTGTCGTCATCGAGGTAGTCCAGCAGTCGCTGCCTGTAGAGGCGGCGGCGCAACAGTGCCGGATCGGCGAAGACGGCCTCGACGAGCCCGAACTCCGCGTAGAAGTTCAGCCCCTCGATCTCGTCGTAGATGACCCCGACGGTGTCGGACTCGACCAGGTCGGGGCTCAGGGTGAGGCTGGCGGCTGGCGTGTCCGCCCGGCGGGTCCGATCGGGCGCGGGCAGGGTGGCGAGGAGCTCCTTGCGACTGAATTCCTGGTACTGGCGCATCTGTTCGTCGAGTTGGTCGCCGGGTGCGACGACCAGGTCGGTACCGAAGAAGCGTACGAACCGGTCGCGCTCGGCGTGCTGGAGTTCCCAGCCGCGGGCGAGCTTGTCCGGGTTGCGGAACATGAGCGCTGGCTGGCGCAGCGCGAACTCGGCCGCGATGCGGTAGATGTGCGCGCGTTGACCGGCGGGAAAGACGCTCGTCGCGCCGCTGATGAGCCATTCGGGACCAACGTGCTGCGCGCTCAACCAAGGCCGACTTATTCACATCACGGTTGATTAAGCAGTCTTGTGGTTGATCGCCGGCGTGCAGCACCCATCGGCCAGGGATGCTACTGGATAGCGGACGAGAAACTCGGTTGCATTTTCTGAAGCAGCTCGCTGAAAGCCGCGACCGACCGAGCAGTCCAGCCGCGGCGGAGTCCACTGGGACGGGTCGACCCATGACTAATTACACGTCGTCCATGATGAAGTACACGCCGACTTATGACGAACCGCATGTCGGTCCCATGACGGACTACACGTTTTCGAAGCGATACAACGACATGCCGGTTAGACCCCGTTGGTGGCGGGCACGACAGCGACCAGAACGCGAAAACATCAACCATCACTGATCGGAGAATGCAATGCGTCGCTTCGGCAAAAGCCTCACCGCCCTGACCCTCATCACCGGCGCCACCATCGGCGGTATCGCCGCCGCCGGCACCCCCGCCCTGGCCGACTCGCAGAACGGCCTGGTCAACGTGCACACCCAAGACATCGCGAGCGGCAACCAAGTCATCATCCTGCAGAACGTACCCATCTCCGTGGCCGCCAACGTGTGCGGCATCGACGTCGCCGTACTCACGGTCGAGCTACCCGCCACCGACCAGGTCGCCTGCACCGCCAAGAGCGACAGCCAGACCAAGTCCTGGGTCTCCTTCCACTGATCAGCGCGACAACCAGCGGCCCGTCCCCGGCCCGCTGCGCGCCGTGCCGGCCGCTGAGGGCCTCGCATCTCCCACGATGCGAGGCCCTCAGCATGTGCTTGTTCGCGCATGGCGGGGCGGCCCCGAACCGGCCGTGCGGTGACCGGGATCGGGCGTCGCGCCATAGGTCCAACGCGGACGGCCATATCCCGTGCGGCGCCCGGGACGACTCAATATCCGCTCGGCTGCCGTCGCGGGCGGTCCCGCCCCGGTGGGACCGGGATGGACCGGCTACGAGACCGAAACGTTGTCGAAGGTGGCGCTCATGGTCCCGGATGAGTGAGCGCAGACCGCCAGACCGACGAGGATGGTGCTTGCCATGGTGACGGTCTTGGCGGTACCGCGTTGTGTCCAGGCGCCCGGGGAACCCGAGCTGTCCGGGGCAGACCACTGGGTGAAGCTGTTGCCGGAGCGCACAATCTTCAGCCAGTCGATAGGTTGGGGTCCCGGATAGTTTGTGGACGCGGCCGTGCCGTTGGTAGATGTGCGGTATCCCACCTCGACTCCGTCGGCCGAGGCCCGCTTTGTGTCAAGCCTGACGTAGGAGCTGCCGGCAGCGGTCGACTCGCGGAACATGACCGCCGCCTTGGCGAACTGTTGGCCGTTGGCGCCCATGGCGGTGACCCTGGCGATGATGGTGCCGTCGCCGGTGATGGACTGATAGATGTAGTAGAACTGGTCGCTGGTGGTGTTGGTGATGTCGGTGCCGTTGCCGACC
>JAVHWE010000459.1:0-22503 GCA_032160285.1 Micromonosporaceae bacterium
CCGCGATCGGCCGGCGGTGCCGGTGGCCGCCGCCGCGATCAGCGTCGGGGTCGGCGTGGCGGTCGGCGTGGCGCTCTACACCCGGCACCGCCGAACCCGGGCCGCCTGACCCCGACACGGCCCGACCGCCGGCACAGCCTGACCGCGCCGCGCTGAAGCCTGATCAACCAGGGGACACGGCCGGGCACCCCGTCCGCATAGCGTGCAGCCGACCCACTGTTCGAGTTCGGGGAGGCGACGTGCCCGTGCTGCCGGCTCTGGTCGCGTTCCTCATCGCCTCGGCGGTGGCGATCGGGTACGCGTGCGTGCGCGACCTGACCCTGATCCGCCGGGTGGCGGTGTGCCTGCTGGCACTGACCCTGGAGTGCAACGCCGGCCTGCTGATCATGGTGCCGAACGCCGATGTCGCGTACGCGGTGGGGGTCCCCTGCCTGCTGGCGCTCGGCGTGATCGTCGCCGCCCCCCGGCGCCGGACCCAACCGGTGGCCGCGCGGCCCGTCGGGCGGCCCGAGCGGCGGGCCGCGACCGCCGTCGCGCGCCACCACCCCCGCCCGCGGGCACCATACCGCGGCGTTCCGGTGCTGGCCGACCCGTGGGCGGCCCTGTACGCCTCGATGGCCGGGCACCTCGCCCACCCCACCGTCGGTGTCGGCGGCGCGACGACGGGCGTCCGTAGCCGTGGCCGACGCGCCACCGAACGCCGGGCCAGCGACCGCCGGGCCCCGTACCGACACGCCACGAACCGCCGAGCCACCGGTCAGGCCCGCCGGGGCGCTCCGACCGGCCGGGCGTTCAGTCGAGCGTGGCGGTGCAGATGTCGGTGAGTTCGGCCGCCGCGACCTCCACCGCCACCGCGAAGTGCCGAAACCAGGACCGCAACCCGTCCGGCGTACCGGCGGCGAACGCGCCCGCCGCGCCGAGGTACTCCGGTCCGCGCGCCCGGTGACCGACGTCCACGGCGAGTAGGCCGCGCGGGTCGAGCCCGCCGGCGATCAGGGTCAGCCTGGCGGCCGCCCGGGCCACCACCCCGTTCGGCCCGGCGAAGGCGTGCAGCGCGAGCACTTCCGCGTGTACGACGGCGGCCCGCAGCAACGTCGGTACGCTGCCACCGACGCCCGCTCCGGTGACGAGGTCGGACAGGGCACCCAGCCTCATCGCGGCCGCAGCCGCAGCCGTGGCCGCCGCTGTGCCGGGCCCGGCCGCGGCACCCGACGGCCGGCCCAGTGCGCCCTCGGGCAAGCTACCCCGACCGGCCAGGATATGCAGCCGTACCAGCGCCTGCCGGGGCGACCGCAGCCAGGTCGAGGTCAGGCCGTCGAGCGCGGCGCTCACCCGGAGCGCACCCTGGACCACCGGATCGGTGACCAGACCGGCCCGGACCTCCTCCAACTCGTAGGAGTGGCCTTCCAACGCGGCGCTGGCCACCGCGGACCGCAAGCCGACCTCGGCTGCGACCCGGCCACCTGAGCGCCGCAGCGCGGGCTGTCGCATGGCGGTGTCGGCGGCCTCGCGGGCGCGCTCGAGCGAGTCCGACACGTCGGCGAGCTCAAGAAGTGGCGCCAGCGGATTGGTCACGTCGCGATGATCGCACCTCGCGGCCGGCCCGCGCGGCGGCGGCGGGGCGGACACCCGCCGGCGGCCTCGAAACCGGACCGTGCGCGGGACTGTTCGAAACCTTGCCGAAAAGGCAAACTGTGAGCGGCAACGAGCTGACCGGCGCGCATTTTCGAGCAGGTGCCGCGACGGCGCGACGCGACTCGCGCCGGCGGCGGTACCCCGATTAGCCTGCATGACAGTCGCAGACCCGGACCACCAAAGGGGACCACCGTGAGCGAGACCCTGGAAAACCTGCTCAGCGAGACCCGGCAGTTCCCCCCGCCCCCCGCTTTGGCCGCCAACGCCAACGTCACGGCCGACGCGTACGAGGTGGCCGCGGCCGACCGGCTGGGCTTCTGGGAGACCCAGGCCAAGCGGCTGGTCTGGGCCCAACCGTGGAACCAGGTGCTCGACTGGTCCAACCCACCGTTCGCCAAATGGTTCGTGGGCGGCAAGCTGAACGTCGCGTACAACTGCCTCGACGCGCAGATCGAGGCCGGCCGCGGCAGCAAGGCCGCGCTGTACTGGGTCGGCGAACCCGGCGACAAGCGGTGCCTGACCTACGCCGACCTGTACCGGATGACCTGCCAGGCGGCGAACACCCTCACCGGTCTCGGCGTGCGGGCCGGCGACCGGGTCGCGATCTACCTGCCGATGATTCCCGAGGCGGTGGTCGCGATGCTCGCCTGTGCGCGCATCGGGGCCACCCACAGCGTGGTCTTCGGCGGCTTCTCGGTCGACGCGCTGTCCAGCCGGATCGCCGACGCCGACGCGAAGGTGGTCATCACCGCCGACGGGGGCTACCGGCGGGGCAACCCCAGCGCGCTCAAGCCGACCGTCGACGAGGCCGCGGACCGCTGCCCGTCCGTCGAGCACGTGCTGGTGGTCCGGCGTACCGGCCAGGACGTGGCCTGGCATGACACCCGCGACCTGTGGTGGCACGACACCGTCGAGCAGGCCAGTACCGAGCACACGGCGGAGGCGTTCGACGCCGAGCATCCGCTGTTCATCCTCTACACCTCGGGTACGACCGCGAAGCCGAAGGGCATCCTGCACACCTCCGGCGGGTACCTGACCCAGGTCGGCTGGACCTTCCACGCGGTCTTCGACCACAAGCCCGACACCGACGTGTACTGGTGTTCCGCCGACATCGGCTGGGTCACCGGCCACAGCTACATCGTGTACGGGCCGCTGTCCAACGGCGCGACGCAGGTCATGTACGAGGGCACGCCGGACACCCCGCACCGGGGCCGCCTCTGGGAAATCGTCGCCGAGCACGGCGTGACGATCCTGTACACCGCCCCGACACTGATCCGCACGATGATGAAGTGGGGCGGCGACATCCCGGCCAAGCACGACCTGTCGTCGCTGCGCCTGATCGGCAGCGTCGGCGAGCCGATCAACCCGGAGGCGTGGATGTGGTACCGGGAGAACATCGGCCACGACAACTGCCCGGTCGTGGACACCTGGTGGCAGACCGAGACCGGCGCCATCATGATCAGTCCGCTGCCCGGCGTCACCGCGACCAAGCCCGGCTCCGCCATGACCCCGCTGCCCGGCATCGTCGCCGACGTGGTCGACGACCAGGGCAACTCCGTACCGAACGGCGGCGGCGGCTACCTGGTCCTGCGCGAGCCCTGGCCGAGCATGCTGCGCACGATCTGGGGCGATGACGACCGGTACATCCAAACGTACTGGTCCCGCTTCGAGGGCAGGTACTTCGCCGGTGACGGCGCCAAGCGCGACGCCGACGGGCATCTGTGGCTGCTCGGCCGGGTCGACGACGTGATGCTGGTGTCCGGCCACAACATCTCCACCACGGAGGTGGAGAGCGCGTTGGTGAGCCATCCGAAGGTGGCCGAGGCCGCGGTGGTTGGCGCGACCGACCCCACCACCGGTCAGGCGATCGTGGCGTTCGTGATCCTGCGCGGTGACGTCCCCGAGGACGAGGCCGGCGGTGAGGCGCTGGTCACCACGCTGCGCGACCACGTGTCCCGGACGCTGGGCCCGATCTGCAAGCCTCGCCAGATCATGGTCGTGGCCGAACTGCCGAAAACCCGCTCCGGCAAGATCATGCGACGCCTACTCAAAGACGTGGCCGAGAACCGCTCGCTCGGCGACGTCACGACGCTGCAGGACTCGGCCGTCATGGACCTGATCGCCACCGGCATGAAGTCCGGTACCTCCGACGGCTGACCGCGGCCGCCGGTGCGGTCGGCTACACCACTCGGCTACACCACCTTGTGGTCGGGCTACACCACCTTGTCGAGGACGACGTCGACGTACGGGTGGGCGCAGGGCGGACCGGCGGCCACCGACAGCCGGCGGTCATCCAGATCCATGATCACCGAGTACAGGGTTTCGGACAGGTCGTCGTCGCCGTCGCGCGGGTCGGCGTGGCGGCAGATCGCGTGTGGTTGGCTGAGGTGGTCGGCCAGCGCCGTGGCGATGACCGACTCCGAAATCAGGCCCGCCACCGCTGCGGTGCCGGGCGTCGGGCTCTTCGGCGTCGCGAGCAGGCGGGCCACGCGGGCTCCGCGAAAATACGACGAGCCACCCCGATCGGCGTACGTGTCGCGGGCCGGTACCCCGCTGACGAGGTGATTGGCGTGGGTCAGCAGCCCGTCGACCGGGTTCAGGACGCCGACCGCGCCCGGTACCAGCTCAACGTCGACCACCTCACCACCGGTCCAGCCGGCGCTGGACACGCCGCCCGAAGCGCCCGACGAAGCCCCACCCGACGCGGCCTCCGGCACCCCGGCCGACCCGCCGCCCGACGTGCCGCCGGAAATACCAACCGGGGCGCCGTCCTCATACTGCGGACCCGCCTGGCCCAGCATCAGGTTGACGCTGGCGCTGCGCGGCATGGTGCACACCGCCCGCAGCGCCAGCGACAGGCAGTCGGCTTCCAGCGCCCCGCGCAGCAGCACGTGGTACGGCACGCCACCGGGTCGACCGTCCCGATCGCTGCCGAGCAGGTTGACACACAGCCCGACCCCGGCGGAGTTGAGTCCGGCCTTGGCCACCATCCCGGCCTCGGCGAGGGTGATCACTGCGAAGCCGCGCTCGTCGCGGGTCGCCAGCAGCACGGTGTACGGCCGCTGCGCCGGGTGCCAGTCCCAGTTCTGGGCGAGCAGCGTGTGGCCGCCGGCGGTACGGCTGTCGAGGACACCCACGGACGTGCACTCCGAGCGGAGGGCCCCGGACAGCAACTCGGTACGCCCGTTGACCGCGTACAGCTCTTCGACGAGCACGTCGGCGCCGGCGGCCACGCCGTCGAGCATCGCGGCGATCCGCGGTTGGTAGGCGCGCGTCGCGTCGCGGAAGGCGGTGCCCGCCCGCCGTACCGTGGTCTGGTCCAACCGGGCCCGGGTGGCGAAGCGATCAAGATATGCTTCGATGTTCGCGGCGACGAGGTCGGCCGCCTGCCGACCGTAGGCGACACCGCACTCGGACGGCGTACCCCGCACGGCGATCAGCGGCAACGGCAGGTCGGTGCTCACCGGCGCAACGCTATGTGATCGGCGGCGCGACCGCCACGCCGCGCCCGACCCGTGGCACGACCACCACGCCGCGCCCGACTGGCAGCGCCGCCGCCACGCCGCGCCCGTTCCGCCGCACGCAGGCCGGACGAAAAGCGGACGGTACGGGCACCGGTGCGAAGTTGCCGGTTATCCGTACTCTGTGCGTCATGATTGCGCCGGTCGACGAGTCCTGCGTGCTGATCGACGGCCCGTGGCGCCATCGGTTCGTCAGCGCCAACGGCACCCGGCTGCACGTGGTCGAGACCGGTTCCGGCCCGCTGGTGCTGTTCCTGCACGGCTTCCCGGAGTTCTGGTGGGCCTGGCACAACCAGTTACGGCTGGTCGCCGAGGCCGGCTTCCGAGCCGTCGCGGTGGACCTGCGGGGGTACGGCGCCAGCGACAAGCCGCCCCGCGGCTACGACGGCTACACGATGGCCGGTGACGTCGCCGGGCTGATCCGCGCGCTGGGTGAGCGCAGCGCGGTACTGGTCGGGGCCGGCTACGGCGCCACCATCGCCTGGACCACCGCCGCGTTCCACCCGACGCTGATACGCCGGCTGGTCGTGCTGAGCGCCGCGCATCCGCTGCGCCTGCGCGCCGCGATCGCCAGCGACCCGCGCGGGCAGCTCACCGCCTCGCTGCCGATGCTGCGCTTCCAGCTGCCCCGCTTCGAGCACGTGCTGGCCCGCGACAACGCCGCGCTCATCGGCGAGTACCTGAGAGGCTGGGCCGGGCGCAGCTGGCGGCGCACCGACGACTTCGCCGACTACGAGCGTCGCTGCCGGGAGGCCATCCGGATCCCGCAGGCGGCGTTCTGCGCGATGGAGGCCTACCGCTGGGCCGCGCGGTCGATGCTGCGACCCCATGGGTACCGCTTCGTCAAGCTGCTCCAGCAGCCCATCGTCAGTCCCACCCTGCACCTGCACGGCGCGGCCGACCCGGCGGTCCTGCCCCGTACCGCGCAGGGCTCCGGCCGGTACGTGATCGCCCGGTACGAGTGGCAGCTACTCCCGGACGTCGGGCACTTTCCGCAGCTGGAACTCCCCGACCGGGTGACCGGCGAGATCCTCCGTTGGGCCAAGGAGTAGCGACCGGCTCAGACCCGGTACTCGCGAAGGTCGGCGACCTCGTCGCTTGAGACCCAGCCCTGGTATACGCCGTATTCGAACTCCTCCAGGCCGAGCTGCACGGCCACCGGCGCGAGACCTCCGGTGTACTCGACCCGAAGCCACGCCTCGTGCTCGGCCAGCACGATGAACGGCTCGTCACGCCACATGCAGGTGGTACGGATGTACACGACCTCGTCGACCTCGGCCGCCGGCACGCAACGGCGGAACCGGCCGGCCCGCACCTCGTCGAAGCCGTCCTCGGGATCGGGGCGGTACAGCCGGATATCGTCACCGTCCGGGCTGGCCTCGTACTCACGGCCCTGCCAGCGGGCGGCATAGCCGTCCCGGATCATTCCTCACCCGCCCGCCGCCAGCGCGGCCCGTCCGCGTCGAATACGGCGACCAGCGTTTCGCTGCCCTCGCGTACGACGTGCCAGAGCTCCGCGCCGTGCGGTAATCGGACGCTGTCGACCTTGAACTCCGCGATCACGTCGCGGCTCTCGCTGGGCGCGAACCCGTTGCCGCGGAACGGGGACCGCTCGATGACCCACCCCTGCATGGCGCGCATCGCGGCCTCGTGCTGGCCACCGTAGGGAATGCGGTACAGGTTGGCCCGGTGCGCCGCCCAGCGCAGCACGTACACCTCGTCGTCGTCGGGTTTGAACGGCGAATCGGAGTAGTTGAGCCCGATGGCGTTGTACAGCTCGGCCGGGGTGTGCAGATGCGACACCTCGCTGGCGCGGTGCACGAAGCCGCAGGTCCGGTCGTAGCCCCGATCGAGGTAGTAGGGCACCTGCTGGGCCGGGATGGTCTTCTGCATGACGATCGGTCCGGTCGGCTCCGGCGGTGGCGGCGCACTGCGCCGAGCCTCCGGCTCGGGCTGCGCCTGGGGCTCGGGCTCCGGCGGATCATCGGTCAGTCCCTCGCCGGTGGCCCAGGCGGCGAGCGCGACGATCTGCGCGCCCGGCAGCGTCGCGCCCACCGGCGTACCGGGGTTGACCGTCAACGCCAACGACTCGTTCGGCCAGGCGTTGATGAGCTGGGTGAACTTGACCCAGGTCGCGGGCGTCTCCTCGGTGACGTGCGTGGCGAGCAGCTCGGCCGACGTGAACAGCACAACGTGCGGCTGCCCGTCGACCTCCTCGGTCCGCCACTGGTTGACGTTGCCGATCGCATCCTCGTGTGGGCCCGGTACCAGGACCTTGGCCAGCAGCAGGGTGGACAGGAAGCTGTCGGTGCTGCCCGAGCCGGCCGCGTCGAGCAGGCCCTCCTCGACCCGGTTCGCCGGGGTGAAGTCGATCGCCTCGATCGGGTCCGGCTGGGTTGACGGCGACGAGTCGGGTACCGGGGCCGACACCGCCGCCGGTGCGGGCTCGGCGACGGGCGCCGGGGGCGGCTCGGAGTAGCCGGTCGACGGCCCGTACCCGACATCGGCCGTGAACCCGGCGGCGGAGGTACCGGATCGCGCGTACCCGGGCGCGGCACCGGTGACGTCGTCGTCGCCGCCCCAGGTGACCGTGGCCGCCCCGCCCCGGTCGGCCAACGGGTTGCGGTCGACCCAGGGGTTGCGGTCGGCCAACGGGTTGGCGGTGCCCTGCTCGGGTCCGGTTTGGTTGCCGCGCTGCGGGAAGCCACCCCGGCGGCTGAGCAGGTCGCCGCGGCGCGGAATGTCCCGGCCACCGTCCGCGGCGAATGCGCCGGCGGGCGCGGACAGCCCGACCGTAGGTTCCGGTACCGGCGCGGTCGGCTCGGCAGCGCGCGACCGTGTCGGCACGGTCGGCTCGGCGGCACGTGACCGCGGCGTCGTCACCTGTTCGATGCGGGCCCGGGCGCCGAGGGTACGGCCCGGTAAGCGGACGTCGCCGCGGCTGATCTGGGCGACGAACCAGGCCGGCAGGTACCCCTCGATCGGTAACCCGGGATTGACGGCGAGCCACCATTCCAGATCGGGCCAGGATGCCGCCAGTTCGTGAAACGGCAGACTGCGGAAGGTGCCGGCGTGCTCGGCGAGGCAGGCGTCGAGTGCCGCCGGCGAGGTGAAGGCCAGGACGTGGGTACGCGAATCGGTGGTCCACGTTCCCCAGCCGGCGGATGCCTGCCCGGCCGGTGACCCGGTCGCGACCGGCAGGATGAGGTCGATGCGGGCGAGCAGCCGGAAGTAGTGCTCCTGGTCCCCGGCGCGCAGCGCATCCCGCATGGCGGCCTCTGCCTCGGTGGCCGGCTCCCAGTCGCTCACGGCCACCCCCCTTCGTCTCGGACGGTCGCGCTGCGAACCTAACCTACAAGGACTTCGGCGGGAGAACAGCTCCCATCACGCTCCAGGGATATGTCCGTCGATGCCGAGGACTACCTCGGGTACCGGTTAATACTGCCCATACCCATACGAAGCGGAGCCGTCGCGGCCAGCGCGTGGACCCCTGGCCGCCGGGGTCGCATCGATGTCGGCCGGTCCGGTCCATCGACGCGGCAACCGGGCAGCCGACGGGGCGGGCGGGCGATACCATCGCCAACCGGCGGACCGGTCCGCGCCGGTCCGGTCAGAAGGGCAACGCATGCGCCGTCCGATCCGGTCCAACGCCCCGATCCGGTCCAACGCCGCCACGGCGGCGGCACCGGCGGTGGCGTCCGCCGTGCTCACCGCGGTGGCCGCGGCCGTGACGTCCGCCGTCCTGGCCGTGGCGGCCACACTCGTCGTGGTGCCGATCCGGTCGGCGCCGGCCGCGGCAGCCCCCGCCGCGTGCCCGGGCCAGCCCCCGCCCTCGCAAGCCGCCGACCCGGCGCAGCCGTGGGCACAGCAGCGGTTCGACCTGAACCGGCTGGCCCAGTTCGCCGACGGCCACGACGTCAAGGTGGCGGTGATCGACTCCGGCGTGGACTCCAACCATCCGCAGCTGCGCGGTCACGTGTCGGCGGGCCAGGACTTCATCGATGCGGGGGGCGACGGCCGGCAGGACTGCGTCGGGCACGGTACGGCGGTGGCCAGCGTGATAGTCGCCCAGGCGGCCTCCGGGGTAGGCCTGCGCGGGCTGGCCCGGGGCGTGTCCATCCTGCCGATCCGGGTCAGCGAGCAGGTGAACGATCAGGGCGGGGTCAGCGGCCGCGCGGCGGGGAGTCCGGGCCAGGCGTTCGCCGCCGCCATCCGGTACGCCGTGGACAAGGGCGCCCAGGTGAACAACATGTCCCTGGTGCTCGACGACGACGACCCGAACGTACGAGCCGCCACGGAGTACGCGCTGTCCCACAACGTGGTCATGGTGGCGGCGGTGGGCAACGGACACCCGCAGGGCGGTACCGGCCAACCGGGCGCCGCCGGTCAGCAGAGCCCGGTGCAGCCGGATCCGACGCCGTACCCGGCGGGCTACGCCGGGGTGATCGGCGTCGGCGGGATCGACAGGTCCGGGGCGCGCTTCGGTACCTCGCAGGTCGGCGACTTCGTGGACATCGTCGCCCCGGGCTCGCAGGTCACCGTCGCCATGCCGGCCGCCGGCTATCAGCTGTTCGACGGTACGAGCGTGGCCACGCCGTTCGTGTCGGCCACCGCCGCACTGGTTATCCAGTACCACCCGCAACTGTCGGCGCGCGACGTGACGGCCCGGATCCTGGCCACCGCCGATCCGGCACCGGGCCGACCCGAGGAGTACGGCCACGGAGTGCTGAACCCGTACCGGGCGCTGACCGAAAGCCTCGCCGAAAGCCCGCCGCAGGCGCTGAACCCGGTACCGCCGCCGCGGGTGGATCCGGACGCTGCGCGCGCCGCAGCGGCCACGTCCCGGACCCGTACCGTCGCCGTGCTCCTGGCGGCCGGTGCGGCGACCCTGGCGCTGCTGGTGGTTTTCGCCGCCACCGTGGTGCCGCGTGGCCGGCGCCGCGGCTGGCGCCCCGGCACCGGCTGCGGATCCCGGCCGGCAGCCCCGGCGCCGGCTACGGATCCCTGACCAGTGGCCCGGCGCCCGCTACCGTCTCCGTGGCCCCGGGCAGCACGAGCTCCCGGGGGTCCCCGGGGCGGCGAAAAGCGGCCCGGTGTGACCGGGCCGCTCCGGCCGTTGCCGAACTCAGGTGAACAGGTTGGTGTTGGCCTTCTCCGTCTGGATGTACTCCGTGGTGGATTCCTCCAGAGCCTTCTTGATGCTCTGCAGAATCGAGGTGAGATCCTGCGCGGCCCTGGTCCACTGCTGCTGGCGCTGCGCGTAGGCCGTCTGCGCGTCACCCGCCCACGTGCCGACCAGTGGCTTAGCCTCGTTCTCAAGGTCTCCGAGGCCGGTGTGCAGTGCGCTGATCGCGGTGTCTATGTGACCGGCAGCCGCCTGCAGCTGCCCGAAGTTTACGAGAAGCCTGCTCATGTCTGCGTGATCCTCCCCTTCCCTACAGTGGGAGTTGCATGTTGGCGCCCTGGGTGGCCTTCAGGCGGTTGGCGGATGCGTCGTCGGAGGACGTGTAGAACGTGCCCGCCTTCTGGATCGCGTTGGCCGTCTCATCCAACGCCCGGTGCAGCGTGTTCATGTCCTGCTCCCAGCGCAGCCGGGCCTGGTCGAACGCCTGGGCGCCCTGACCCTGCCAGCCCGCGCGGAGACCCTCCAACTCGCTCATCAACCGCTTGAGCATGTCGGCCAGGCTCGCGTTGGTGGATCGGAACTTGTTCGCGGTCTGCGCCATGACCGCGGCTTCTGCCTGGGTCTGGTTGGCCAACCGAATTCACCCCGTTTCCGGTTTCGCTAGAGGACGTTCGGCAACGTTTATCGACGCTGACCGTAGCGGTCCAGTCCGATTTCTCGCAGCCCCTGTTTCCCGATCTGTGGAAAACTTCTGACACTTTGGACAGTTTGCCCAAGGCCCTCGATACCAAGAAGCGATAGGGGCAGGCCATTCGCCCGCTGCGTGCTCGCGCCGGTACACCGGGTAACGAGGAGGCGAATCGTCGAGAGCGAGCGGGTCCGCGTAGTCGCCGGTCGCACCCTACGATAGGCGGCTGGGGAACGGGCAGGAGGTCGCGGCGGTGTCGATGGGACAGCCGACGGCATGGCCGTCGGGCCCGGATCCGCGCGTCGGGATCGGTGCATCCACTCCGGACGGTCCACCGCCGCCGGGGCAGACCGGCTGGGGTGACAGCCGAGTCCCCAGCCAGCGGGTCGCCCGCCCGGTGGTCACCGCGGACGGGGACGACGGTGGCCGGCAGAAGCCGGTGGCCAGGCCCGAGCGCATCCGCCACCGCGGCACCCTGCTCGGCGTGCACAGCGGCCAGCTCGTGGCCGCCGAGTTGGCCATCGTCGTGCTGGTCGTCGCGGCCGGCGCCGGTACCGCCTGGCTGGTCGTCGCCGCACCGCTGGCGGCCGGCATCCTGCTGGTCGCCTTCGGTCGGATCCGCCGCCGCTGGGCGTACGAGTGGCTCGGTCTCGGCTCGCGGTTCCTCGGGCGGCGGCGGACCCTGGCGGCGGGTGCCGACGCCGCGGACCTGCTCGGCCTGCTACGCCCGGCAGCCGTCATAACCAGCGTCGACGTCGATGCGGCCGCGGTGGGCGTCATAGCCGACACGTTCGGCCTGACCGCTGTCATCGAGCTCGGCGACCCGGCGGCGCTGCTCGCCGACGCGACGCCGCTCACCGCGTCGCCAGCCGAGTTGCTGCCGGCGGCCAACCCCGCCCAGCCGAAGGTGCGGCTGCAACTGCTCGTGGCCGGCATGCCGGCACCCTCGCTGCGCGCCGGTTCGGGCTCATCGGCCACCTCGTACCGCCAGCTCACCGAGGGTCGGATCCTCGCGCTGCAACGATCCTTCCTGGCTATCCACGTCCACCGGGCGGGCGGCTTCGGCGACGCGGAACTGCGCCGGGCGCTGTCGAGCGCGGTCCGTCGGGTCCGGCGACGCCTCGACCGCGACGGGCTGCCGTGCCGTCCGCTCGGCGCCGACACCGCGGCCCGGGTTCTCGGCGAACTGGCCCACGTCGATACCACCACCGTGCTGCGGGAGGACTGGTCCGGAGTGCGGTCCGGTGGGCTGCGTCAGGTGAGCTTCCGGCTGCGCCGCTGGCCGGACATCACCGGCGAGCTCGGCCGCGGCCTGTTGCCGCGGCTGCTGGCCCTGCCCGGTGCCGGTACGACCGTCTCGTTGGCCGCGGAGCGCGCCGACGCCGAGGAGGTACGGGTCGAGCTGGTTGTCCGCCTCGCCTCCCCCGGGCCGCAGAGCCAGGCGGCAGCTCTGGGCGCGCTGCGTCGCCTGCTCGACTCGGCCGGTGCCGCGGCCCACCGTCTCGACGGAAGTCAACTGGGCGGCCTCGCCGCGACGCTCCCGCTCGGCGGCGCGGCCGACCCCGGTGCGGCCGGCATGGCCGGCGTGTTGGACAGCTCGGCGGGCGCCGCGCTGGTCGGGGACGCCGGCATGCGGGCCACCACGCGGCTGCTCGCCGCGCTGGAACTGCCGCTGGGCGGAGCGGGGCTGATGATGGGCGTCAACCGGCACGGCGAGGCGACGACGGTGCGCCTGTTCCGCCCCGAACCGACCAGGATGGCACTCTTCGGTGGTCTCCGGTACGCCCAGCTGGTGGCGCTGCGAGCGCTGGCGCTGGGAGCTCAGGTGGTGATCCAGACCGGTCGGCCGCAGCCGTGGGAGCCGTTCATGCGCGGCGTGAGCGGCCCCGGCGAGGCGTTGACGCTGGCCCCACCGAACCGCCCGATCGAATTGGCGTCCGCGACACCACTGTCGCCACAACTGGTCATCGTGGACGTCGGCCCGGTCGGCGCCACCGGCGTACCCGTGGTGGAGGCCGCCTGGCGTGCCACCCTGGTCGTGCGTGATGATCTCGCACCGCACGACCTCGACATCCTGGTCCGCGCCGACGTGGTGGTCCTGCCGGCGTTGTCGGCACCGGAGGCCGAGATCGCCGGAACGGCGCTGGGGCTGAGTCAGCTCACCAGCCACCTGCCCCGGGTACGGCCGGACATGGTGGGGGTCGTGGTCGGCCGGCGCACCCTGCGCTGGACGCTGCTGTCCGTGACATCGATCGAAGAACAGCTCATCGGTACGATCACGCGTTGATCGAGCTGGTTACCCGACCCCGACCCGGATCACCCGGTTGGCCAGGCCGTGCGACGATCTCCGGCATGGGTATCCTCATCCGGCTCGTGATCAGTGCCGTGGCGCTGTGGATATCGACGTTGGTGCTGCACGGCATCACCGTCGGCGGCGGCACCCTTCGCAAGATCGGCACGCTGCTGCTGGTGGCCGTGATCTTCGGCATCGTCAACGCGGTCCTGCGCCCGATCATCAAGGTGCTCGGCTGCTGGGCGTACCTGCTGACCCTCGGGTTGGTCGCGATCGTCGTGAACGGCGCGCTCTTCCTGCTCACCAGCTGGATCGCCGACAAGCTGGACCTCCCGTTTCATGTGGACAGGTTCTGGCCGACCGCCGTCTTCGGTGCGTTGCTGGTCAGCGTGGTCAGCTGGGCCCTGAGCCTCGCGGTGCCGGACGGCAAGGACGACTGACGCCACCGGGCGCACCCGGGACAAGATCACAACGAGTTGTGGAATCCCGGTGCCCGGTACCGTTGCCTGGTGAGCCAGCTCCGGCGCGGGTACCTGTTCGCCTTCCTCGCATATTCGTGCTGGGGCTTCTTCCCGCTGTACTGGAAGCTGCTTGAGCCGGCGGGTCCGATCGAGATCCTGGCCAACCGGATCGTCTGGTCCGCCGTGTTCGTCGCCCTGGTGGTGTCGGCGACGCGCAACTGGCGGTTCCTGCGTCCGCTCCTGCGCCGGCCGCGGACCCTCGCCGGCATCGTGACGGCGGCCGTTGTCATCGCGGTGAACTGGGGCCTGTACATCTACGGCGTCAACTCCGGGCACGTGGTCGAGACCGCCCTGGGGTACTTCATCAATCCCCTGGTCACCGTGCTGCTCGGGGTCGGGGTGCTGCGCGAACGGTTACGCCCCGCGCAGTGGGCGGCGATCGGGGTGGGCGCGATCGCGGTGGCCATCCTCGCCGTCGACTATGGCCGGCTGCCCTGGATCGCGCTCACGCTGGCGGTCAGCTTCGGCGCGTACGGGCTGGTCAAGAAGAGCCTGGCGCTGCCGGCCGCGGAGGGGTTGTTCGTGGAGTCGGCGGCGTTGGCCGGCCCGGCGCTGGCCTACCTGGCCTGGCTGGCGGCGCGGGGTCGAATGACCTTCGGCCAGGTGTCGCCGGTCACGACCGTACTGCTCGTGCTGGCCGGCGTGGTCACCGCGATCCCGCTGCTGCTGTTCGCCGGCGCGGCGAACCGGATTCCGCTGTCCGCGCTCGGCGTGCTCCAGTACCTGACGCCCACGCTGCAACTCGGCTGCGGCGTACTGATCTACCACGAACCGATGCCGCCGGGCCGGCTCGCCGGGTTCGCGGTGGTGTGGCTGGCCTTGATCATCTTTACCACCGACACCATCCGCCACGGACGCCGTAGCGCCCGGGCCGCCGCGGTGCCGCCCGGCCGGTCAGACGTGGTCGTATACCAGTAGCGACGTGCCGTCGGCCTTGCGCATCTCGATCTTGGCGATGTCGTTGAGCGGCAGCCGGGTGGACGCGGAGAGGGTCACGTCGTCGCCGTGCGCGGCGGTCCAACTGGAGATCTGCTCGGGGGCGTCACCGTTGCGCGGGTACACGACGAGCTGAAGCGTCCATCTGGCCTCCGAACTTCCGCCGTTGTACAGGCAGCGCACCCGGACCGTGGTACCGCCGACGAACGGGCTCAGCCCGACCTGCGCGGAGATCGGGACTGTCGCCGCGACCGGGCTCATCGCCACCAGACTGTTGCCGGTCGGCGTGGCCGGCGCGGGGTTGACGAACCGGGCGCCGACGAGAACACCGAACGCCAGGCACGCGGCGGCGGCCAGGGCGGCGGTCACTCCCCGCCACCGGCGGTGCCGTCGCTTGGCGTCCCGGGCTACCCGACGACCGGCCGGGATGGCCTCCTCGGTCGACCGGGGCACCGACGGCAGCGGCCGCACCGGCGCCAGGCGCCGCGGCTCGTACGGCGACTCCGATTCGAGCTCGTATTGCGAATCGCGTTCATGTTGTGTGTCGGCGACGATCCCGCCGATCGACGCCACCTGGGCCGGGTCGAGCTTGCCCAGCAGATCCGGCAGCCCGGCGAAGTCGGCGACCTCGGCACGGCAGACCGCGCAGGTCCGCAGGTGCCGCTCGTAGGCGGTGTGCTCGTCGTCGGCCAGGATGCCCAGGACGTAGGCGCCGGACTCGACGATCTGCTCACAGGTCACGACGTCACCCCCAGTTCCTCCAGGACGAGTTTGAGCGAGCGGAGCGCGTAGTAGGTGCGGGACTTGACGGTGCCGGGTGGCACGCCGAGACGGCCGGCCGCCTCGTTGACGGAGCGGCCCTGGTAATAGCACTCCACGAGTACCTCCCGGTGCTGCGGCGAGAGGCGCGCGAGCGCCTCCGACACGATCCAGGACTCGACCGCTCGGTCGGTCTCATCCGCCATCGGCAGCTCCGGGGGCGCATCGGTGATCACCTCACCGACCCGCGCCGACCGTCGACGCCAATTGTCGATCGCCAGGTTTCGGGCGGTGGTGAACAGCCACGCCCGTACCGAGCCACGCGCAGGATCCAGTGCCTCGGGGTGCTGCCACGCTCGCAGCAGCGTCTCCTGCACAAGATCCTCTGCACGCTGCCTGTCTCCCCCATTCAGACGGAGTGCATGCGCGTAGAGTGCATCGCCATGCTCAGCGTGTAACGCACGTAGTAGATCGGCGTCCTCGTCGCCCACGCCAGGCATCCTCCCACCCTTACCTCGAAGAACGCACGGTCAACCGGAACGGTTCAACACCTCACCGAAGTTCACCACGGAATTCTCGGCGACCCAACGAGCCCGGTGGGTGGTTCCGCCGAGCTCGTCGTGGTCGGCCCGGCTACTCCTTGAGGGCGTCCGCGACCCCGTGGGCGGTCGCCAGCAGCCTGGTGCGCACCACCCGCGCCGAGGTCATCAGCTCACCCGCGGGCAATGCGCACCCGATGACCACCCGGCGCTCCGGGTCCCGGTCGTTGACGGCGAGCACCGCCGCACAGGCGAGACCGTTGCGGAACTGGTTGATCTCGATCTGCATGCCGCGCCGTTCGCCGGCCGCGAGGTCGGCCTCCAGCGCCTCCAGCGAGGTGAGGGTGTGCGGCGTGTACGCGGTCATGCCGTTCTCCTTGAGGAACCGGGCCCGCTGCTCGGCGCTCAGGGTGGCGAGCAGCGACTTGCCCAGTGCCAGGGCGTGGGCGGCGTCGTCGAAACCGGGGATGAGATCATCCACGTACGGTGACCGGGGACCCTCGGCCAGGGCGGTGATGGTCACCCGCCCGCCGATGAAACGGCCAACATAATGGGTGTAGCCGGTCTCAACGGCGGCCCGCCGCAGCGCGTCCGTCACCGCCGATGGGCCGCGGAACGCCACCACCAGCTCCCGGAACCGGTCGGCGATCTCCAGCCCCACCACGTACGTGCCGTCCTCGCGACGGATCACATAACCCTCGTACGCGAGTGTGCGCACCAGGTGGTAGGTCGTCGCCACGGTGAGCTGGCAGCGACGCGCGATCTGCTTGACCGTCAGCCCACGGTCAGACTGACCGACCGCTTCGAGCACCCGCAGCGCTCGCGACACGCTGCGGATCAGATCCGAAGGCTCTGCCTGTGGATCTCGCACCGCCGCACCTCCCCAGCCGCAGCAGCAAACAAGATTTACACCATATGAAATCGGGTACCGAAAGGGGAACCTATTCATCGACGAAAGGGTGAGGTGAAGGGGGGTAGCGGGTCATTCGTTGTGATGAATGGGTGACGCACGGCGAATTACTCAATGCGACACGCCCCCGACACGCGGGATCCTGGCCAATTGGCAGGTATAAAACGGGCGTCGTATCGGTAATCGGCGACCGCATGGCGTCGACCATCCAGTGCGCCGCCCCCCGAACGTGCGGCGAGCCGTCGGCGGGGTGGTTCGACGGTGCGTCGCGGTCAGCCGGTGCGGTCGGCGATGAAGTCGCACAGCGACTCCAGTGCCCGCCGAGCCGGCCGGTCCGGCAATGCGTTGAGTGACGTGCGGGCGCGCTCTGTGTAGCCGCGCGCCGTCTCCCGGGCCTGCTTCATCGCGGTCGACTCCCGGAGCAGGCCGAGCGCCTCGGCGTGCAGCGCCTCGTCGGTGACCGCACCGGTCGCCAGGATCTCCCGCAGCCGCACCGACGCCCCGTCGACCTCGGATGAGGCCAGCGCGTACAGCACGGGCAGCGTCGGCACCCCTTCGCGCAGATCGGTACCCGGGGTCTTGCCCGACTGCGCCGACTCCGACGAGATGTCGAGCAGGTCATCGGAGAGCTGAAAGGCGATCCCGATGGTGTCGCCGTACCCGGCGAGGGCGTCCACCCCCGCCGGTGCCACCCCGGCGAACATCGCGCCGAACCGGGCGCTGGTCGCGATCAGCGACCCCGTCTTCTGCTCGATCACCCGCAGATAATGGCGGATCTTCTCCTCACCGTCACGCGGGCCGGACGTCTCCGCGATCTGGCCGTGCACCAGGCGGGAGAACGTCGCGGCCTGGATCCGCACCGCATCGGGGCCCAGCTCGGCGGCCACG
The DNA here is from genome assembly GCA_032160285.1 of Micromonosporaceae bacterium. GTDB lineage: Bacteria > Actinomycetota > Actinomycetes > Mycobacteriales > Micromonosporaceae > Planosporangium. The sequence goes on from JAVHWE010000459.1 coordinate 17,816, forward strand.
TCAGCGGCCCGGGCGAACAGGTAGTCACCGGTCAGGATCGCCACCACGTTGCCCCAGCGCGAGTTGACCGACGCGGCGCCCCGTCGCACGGGCGCGTCGTCCATCACATCGTCGTGGTACAGCGTCGCCAGGTGGGTCAGTTCGACCACGATCGCGGCCTTGACCACCTCGGCACCCCACGGATCGCCGAAGTGCGCCGCCAACGCCACCAGCAACGGCCGGAACCGCTTGCCGCCGGCGTCGACCAGGTGACGCGCGGCCGCCCCGACCAGCGGATCGGCGCTCGCCACCGTCTGGCGCAACTCCGCCTCCACACTGGCGAGAATGGTGCCCACGCCGGCCTCCAGCCCGGGGTCGGCGAAGTCGATGCCGATCGACGTTCCCGGCTGCACCGGCGTTTGCGGTCGTTCAGGTCCCATCCCCACGCCGCCCACGATGCCACACCGTCCCCCGCGCCCCGACCGGCACCTCAGCGAATGAACTCGGCCGCCCTCGTGGTCACGTCCAGTAACGGAGCCGGGGCCACCCCGAGCAGCAGCGTGGCCAGCGTGCCGATCATGAGCGCCGCCGAGGTGAGGGCGCCGGGCAGCGACACCGCGGGCGTCGTCTCACCCGGTTCGGACAACCACATCAGTACCACCACGCGCAGGTACGGGAAGGCCAGGATCGCGCTGGACACCACGCCGGCGATCACCAGCCACGTCTGGTCAGCCCCGATACCGGCCGCGAAGACGCCGAACTTGGCGGTGAAGCCGCTGGTCAACGGGATACCGGCGAAGGCGAGCAGGATGAACGTGAACACCGTCGCGAACAGCGGCGAACGCCGGCCGAGCCCGGCCCAGCGCGACAGGTGGGTCGCCTCGCCGTCCGCGTCGCGTACCAGGGTCACCACCGCGAACGCGGCGAGGACCGTGAAACCGTACGCGACGAGGTAGAACAGGGAGCTGGACAGGCCGTCCTTGGTGAGCGCGACGACCCCGACCAGCAGGTAGCCGGCGTTCGCGATCGACGAGTACGCCAACAGCCGCTTGATATCGGTCTGGGTGACCGCGAGCACCGATCCGACGATCATCGTAAGTACCGCGATGGTGCCGATCACCGGCTGGAAGTCCCAGGTGGACCGCTCGAACGCGACGTACAGCACCCGCAGCAGACCGCCGAACGCCGCCACCTTCGTGCACGCGGCCATCAACGCGGTCACCGGCGTCGGCGCGCCCTGGTACACGTCCGGCGTCCAGACGTGGAACGGCACGGCGGCCGCCTTGAACAGTAGGCCGATCGCGAGCATCGACAGGCCGATGTAAAGCAGGATCGGGCTGGCGTCGGAGCCGACAATCGCGGCATCGATACCGGCGAAGTCGACCCGGCCCGCGAACCCGTAGATCATCGCGACGCCGAAGAGGAAGAATGCCGACGCGAACGACCCGAGCAGGAAGTACTTCAGCGACGCCTCCTGGCTGAGCAGCCGACGGCGGCGGGCCAGCGCGCACAGCAGGTACAGCGGCAACGAGAAGACCTCCAACGCCACGAACATGGTCAGCAGGTCATTGGCCGAACTGAACAGCATCATCCCGCCGAGGGCGAACATCGCCAACGGGAACACCTCCGGCGAGCCGTCGGGCCGCGACGCCTGCGCCCGGTCGGCTTCGGTGTTGGCGGTGACCGCCGCCTGGGCCACGAACGGGCCACCCGGCTCCAGCGTCCGCTCGCCGATGAGCAGGAGCGCCACCATGCCCAGTACCAGAATGGAGCCCTGCAGGAACAGCGCCGGACCGTCAACGGCGATCGCGCCACCGGCCGTGACCACCCGCTTGTCCGCGCTCTTGATCACCACGACCAGGGCCGCCACCAGCCCGACCAGGGCCAGTGGAAGCTGGATGCGGGTGCGCGGGTAGCCCCGGAAAACCGCCTCCACGACCACGCCGACGCACCCGATACCGAACAGGATCAGCATCGGTGCGAGCGCCGCGTAGTCGATGGTCGGCAGCTTGAAGGTCGCCGCCGCCGGTGCCGCGAGCGGCGAAAAGGCAAGAGCAACGGCGCTCACCGTACGACTCCGTTCGCGACTGCGGGGCTCGCAAGCTCACTCCTCGCGCTCACCGACCGACCTCCTTGATGACGACGGTTGGGGGCGGGTCGCTCTTGCCGACATCGCTGAGCGTGGCCTTGACCGCCGGGTTGATGACGTCGAGTACCGGCTTGGGGTAGAAGCCGAGGAGCAGGAGCAGTGCGATCAACGGGGCGACCACGGCCGCCTCGCGCAGCGACAGATCATGCTTCATGCGGTCGATCCGTTCCAGCGCCGGGTTCGGCGCGCCCTGGGTGGTCCGCTGGATCATCCACAGCACGTACCCGGCGGCCAGGACGATGCCGAATGTGGCCACCACGGTCACCGCCTTGTGCACCGCGAACGTGCCGACCAGTACCAGGAACTCGGAGACGAACGGCGAGGTACCGGGCAGCGCCAGCGACGCCATACCGGCGAACAGGAGCACACCGGCGATTACCGGGAGGTACTTGCCGGCGCCCCCGAAGTCGCCGACCAGGGCGCTGCCCCGGCGGGCCACCAGCATGCCGACGACCAGGAACAGCAGGCCGGTCGCCAGGCCATGGTTGAGCATGTAGAACACCGCACCGGTACCGGCCTGGCTGGTGAACGCGAAGATGCCGATCCCGATGAAACCGAAGTGCGCGATCGAGGTGTAGCTCACCAACCGCTTCAGGTCGTTCTGGCCGATCGCGAGCAGGGCGCCGTAGATGATGCCGACCAGGGCGAGCACCAGGCCGAGGGGCGCGAAGTACTTGGACGCGTTCGGGAACAGCGGCAGGCAGTACCGGAGGATGCCGAACGTGCCGACCTTGTCCATCACGCCGACGAGCAGCGCCGCGGCACCGGCAGGGGCCGCGCCACCGGCATCGGGCAGCCAGGTGTGGAACGGGAAGAACGGTGCCTTGATCGCGAACGCCAGGAAGAACCCGAGGAACAGCCAGCGCTCGGTGTTGGTGGCGAAGTCGGCCGCGAGCAGCCGCTGCCAGTCGAACGTGTGCCCGCCGACGACCCACAGCCCGATCACGGCGGCCAGCATGAACAGTCCACCGACCAGCGAGTACAGGAAGAACTTGACCGCCGCGTACTGGCGCTGCTGGCCGCCGAAGGAGCCGATGAGGAAGTACATCGGCACGAGCATGACCTCGAAGAACACGTAGAACAGGAAGATGTCGGCGGACGCGAAGACGCCGATCATCGTGGCTTCCAGGAACAGGATCAGCGCGAAGAACAGCGGTACGGACCGGTTGCCGCCGTCGGCGTCGTGCCAGGACGCGAGGATCACCAGCGGTACGAGCACGGCGATCAGGGCCAGCATCACCAGGGCGATACCGTCGGTGGCGAGCGTGAAGCGGGCGTCCCAGACCGGGATCCACCGGTACGACTCACGGAACTGGAACCGCGGGCCGCCCGCGTGGAAGGCGATCCACATCACGACCGTCAGTGCGAGGACCGCTACGGACCAGCCCAGCGCGATGCGCTTGGCCATTCCGGCCTTTGCGCGCGGCATCGCGGCCACCACGATCCCGCCGACGGCCGGCGCGACGGTCAGGATCGACAGAAAGGGAAACGAACTCATCCGAACGTCACCGCCAGCATCGCCGCCACCACGATCAGCGCACCACCGAGAATGGACAGGGCGTACGAGCGGACGAACCCGGTCTGGGTGCGGCGCAGCCGGCCCGAGCCGCCGCCGACCGCGGCGGCGAGTCCGTTGACCAGACCGTCGACGCCGCGGTTGTCGAGGAACACCAGCGCGCGGGTGAGGAACGTGCCGGGCATCTCGAGGACCGCCTCGTTGAACGCGTCCGCGTAGAGGTTCTTGCGGGCAGCCGTGACGATCAGCCCGGCCGGCTGTTCCTCCCGGACGGTGCCGCGGGCGAACAGCGCCCAGCCGAGCCCCAGGCCGACGAGGGTCACCGCGACGGTCAGGGTGGTGGACGCCATCGCGCTGACGTGCTGGGGTCGCTCAGTCTCGGTGCCGAACAGCGGGTTGAGCCAGTCCTTCACCGGGCTCGCCATCAGCCCACCGGCCGCGAACGAACCGATCGCGAGGATGATCAGCGGAACGGTCATCACCGGCGGCGACTCGTGCGGCCGTCTCGCCTCGTCGGTCCAGCGTTTGCGGCCGTGGAACGTGAGCACGAACAGGCGGGTCAGGTAGAACGCGGTCAGCCCGGCGCCGAGCAGCGCGGCGCTGCCCACCACCCAGCCGCTCCAACCGGGGCGGTTGAACGCCGACTCGATGATCGGGTCCTTGGAGAAGAACCCCGACAGCGGTGGGATGCCGATCAACGCGAGGTACCCGATGCCGGTGGTGGCCCAGGTGACCGGCAGGTACCGCCACAGCCCGCCGAATCGCCGGATGTCGGTCTCGTCGTTCATGCCGTGCATCACCGAGCCGGCGCCGAGGAACAGCCCGGCCTTGAAGAATCCGTGCGCCAGCAGGTGGATGATGCCCAGCGCGTACGCGGCACCGCCCAGGCCGACGGCGAGGAACATGTACCCGATCTGGCTCACCGTCGACCAGGCCAGTACCCGTTTGATGTCGTCCTTGGCGCAGCCGATGATCGCGCCGATCATCAGGGTCAGCGCGCCGATCGCGACCACGACGGTCCGGGCCGACCCGCTGGCGTAGAAG
>JAVHWE010000442.1:0-7354 GCA_032160285.1 Micromonosporaceae bacterium
GCCGGCCGGGCGCTGGTCGTCACCGGCGAGACGCCGACACGTTCGATGCGCTGGCAGGTCACCGGTCTGGCGCAGATGCGGGAATCGTTCGCCGGCTTCACCTTCGGCGACGCCGGGGCGGCCGTGGTCGTCGAACCGGTACCGTCCGGCGGCATTCTCGACGTCGACAACGAGAGCCACTCCGAGCACTGGTCGATCGGCGGAATCTTCGGCGGCGGCTCGCGGCACCCACGCGGCGACGAGTACATGTACTTCCACGGCGACGGCCATGCGCTGCGCGGTGTCTTCGAGAAGATCGTCGTCGGCATTCTGGAGCGGGTGCGGTATCGGACCGGCATCGAGCTGACCGACTACGCCCGGATCCTGGTCCACCAGGTGACGCTGCCCTACCTGGACCGTTTCGTGGAGCTGACCGGGGTGCCGCGCGACAAGCTGGTGGTCACCGTCACCGAACTGGGCAACGTCGCCAGCGCCAGCCTCGGCGTGCAACTCGCCCGGGTCGACGCCGACCTGCGCCCCGGCGACCGGATACTCATGGTCGGTCTGGGCGGTGGCGTCAGCCTCATGACAATGGTCTGGGAGAAGGCATGACCGACTGCACCGAGCGCAGCGAGGGCCGGGAGGGCATGCCGAATCGGCACGGCATGACGCGGCTCTGGGTGGTGGTGCCGGCCTACAACGAGGCGGCCAGAATCGGTGACACCCTCGCCGCCCTTGCCGCCCAGACCGACCGTGACCTGACCCTGCTGGTTGTCGACAACGCGTCCACCGACGGTACCGCCGGGGTGGTGGACGCGTTCGCGGCCGACGCGCCGTTCGCGGCCCGGTTGATCACCGAGCCGGAGAAGGGCGTCGGATCCGCCGTGGACACCGGTTTCCGGTACGCGATCGCGCACGGCGCCAGCCTGTTGGCCCGCACGGACGCGGATTGCCGCCCGCATGCCGGCTGGGTACGGGCCGCGCGGGCGGCGCTCGACGGCGGCGCGGGCATGGTGTGCGGGCAGATCCGGGCCCGGCGCGACGAGCACGGGCCGATCGGGCGGGCCGGGTTCCGCATCGTGGTCGCGTTCGCGGCGGGGTTCGGGCGGCTGCGCCCGGCCAACCGGCGCGGTTACCTTGCGCCGTACCGGATGCACGCCGGCAACAACATGGCGATCACCGCCGAGCTGTACCTCGCTGTCGGTGGCATGCCCCGCCGCCCGTCCCCCACCGACCGCGCCTTCCTCAACCGGGTCCGTCGGCACACCGCCTCGATCGTGCGCAGCCGCGCGATGGTGGTCGAGAACTCCACCCGGCGGCTGCGCGCCTACGGGATCCGTCGCGCCGCCCGGTGGTACCTCGACCGGGGCAGCGACGGACTCACCCCGGACCCGCGCTGATGCTCGACGAACTCGCGCGCGCGCTGCGGCGCGATCCGGGCCGCCCCGCGGTGCTCGCCGCGACCGCCTTCGGCGGCCTGACGGTCCGCGCCACCCGGGGCGAGCTGGCCGACCGTGCGGACGGGTACGCGGCGGCGCTGCACCGGCGCGGTCTCGTCGCCGGTGACACGCTCGGCATCGCGGTCCGGCCCGGCCCGCGGTCGCTCGCCGTGCTGCTCGGCGCGTACCGGCTCGGGCTGCGGGTGGCGGTGCTCGACCCCACCGCCGGGCCCGACGTGCTGCTGGCCCGGCTGGCCCTGGCCCGCCCCGCGCTGGTGGTCGCCGACGCCGCCGCCCAGGCGGTCGCCGGCTGGGCCCGGCCGCTCGCCCACCGCGCCCACCTGGCCCTGCCCGACCTAACCCGGCTGGGGCCGGTCGTCACGGTCGGGCGGCGGCTGCCCGGCTGCGCCCCGACCCTGGCCGCCGGGCCCGGCGGCGTACCACGCCCCGACGTCGACGGCGACCGCGACGCCGTGGTGGTCTTCACCTCCGGTACGACCAGCCAGCCGCGCGCCGTGGTACACACCCGGGCCAGCCTGTCGGCCGGCATGCGTACGGTCGCCGACCTGGTCGACCCCCGGGCCGGTGAACCGGTCCTCGGCGGGACTTTTTTCGTGCTGATCCCGTCGTTGACCCGGGGCGCGCCGGTGGTGCTGCCGGCCCGTACCGGCCGGGGCGTGGCCCGGCAACTGAACCGGCTGCGGCCCCAGGCGACGTACCTGACACCGCCGCAGCTGCGCGCGGCCCTCGCAGCCGGGGCGCGGTTCACCGGCCGGGTGTGGAGCGGGTCGGCCCCGGTCAGCGCCGAGCTGCTGCGGCGGGTGAGGGCGAGCGGCGCGGCCGAGGCGTGGGGGGTGTATGCGTTGACCGAGATGTTTCCCGCCGCCGCTGTCGAGGCCGCCGAGAAGGCCGCGTTCACCGGTGACGGCGACCTGGTCGGCAGCCTGCTGCCCGGGGTGCGGTCGCGCCTGGACTCCACCGGCCAGTTGCTGCTGTCCGGGCCCGGGGCCGCCGACCGGTACCTTGACGGGCCACGACTGCGTTGGGTGGCGACCGGCGATCTGGCCACAGTGGACAGTGGCGGCGCGACCGGGGGGCGGGTGGTGCTCGCCGGGCGGTGCAAGGACATGATCCTGCGCAGGGCCGACAACATCTACCCCGGCCTGTACGAGCCGGCGCTGCACATTCCGGGCGTCAACCTCGCCGTACTCGTCGGTGTGCCCGCCGGTGACGGCGACGAGCGGCTCGTCGCGGTGGTCGAGCCCGAGCCGGGCGTCGACCGACGCCGGCTGCGGGCCGCCCTGGAGACGCCGTTGACCGGGATGGGCGCGGCGCGTCCGGACGCGGTGGTCTTCGCGGCGGTACCGCTGTCCGGCCGCTCCCGCAAGCCCGACCGCCCCGCCGCGGCCCGGCTCGCCGCCACCGCCACGGCGGCGCCGCACGGGGGCAGACCGTGAACCTCTGGGTGGTGGTCCCGGCCTACAACGAGGCCGCCACGATCGCGGCGACCCTCGACGCGCTCGCCGCCCAGACCGACCGCGAGTTCGCGCTCGTCGTCGTGGACAACGCCTCCACGGACGGGACGGCGCAGCTGGTCCGTCGGTTCGCCGGGACCGCGCCGTTCGCCGTCGAGCTGATCGCTGAGGCCGCGCCGGGGGCCGGTACCGCGGCGGACACCGGCTTCCGGTACGCCATCTCCCGGGGCGCGACGCTGCTCGCCCGCACCGACGCGGACTGCCTGCCGGCGCGTACCTGGGTGGCCTCCGCGCGGGCGGTCCTCATCGGCGGCGCGGAGATGGCATGTGGCCGCAGCGTGCCCCGCCGCGACGAGCACCCCAATGTGGCCGAACGGTACGTGCTGCCCGCCATCGTCCGGCTCGCCGGGTTGTACGGGCGGTACCGCCGCGAGCACCGGGATCCGCGGTACCGCACCCCGTACGTGCTCTGCCATGGCCACAACATCGCCATCACCGCCGACCTGTACCTGCGCTGCGGCGGCACGGTACGCGCGCCGCTCGGCGCCGGCTCCGAAGACCTCCAGCTGCTCAACCGGGCGCGCGAACACAGCGACCGGGTGGTCCGGGCCGAGCGCATGGTGGTCCAGAACAGCATGCGCCGACTCCGGGCCTGGGGTCCCAGACGAACCCTGCTCTGGTACTGGGACCGCCGGTACCGCCCGGCCGACGAGGCGACGGAGCACGTCCGGTGACCACCGCCCGCCGCCGCGACCGTCGGGTGTACCTGCGAAGCCACCCGGTGATGTTCGCGCTGCTCGCGGTGACCCGCCGGGTCGCGGTGCGGCGGCTGGGCGGCACCCTGCTGGTACACGGCACGGACGCCTGCCGCCAGGCGCTGACCCGGCTACCGCTGGACCGCCTCGCCGCGGGTACCACCGGTGGTGCCGCCCGCGAGCTGACGTCGGCCGGTCTGCTGTTCGACCAGGACGGCCTCGCGCACCGCAGTACCCGCCGGTCGCTCGCCGACGACCTCGACAGCGCCGGCGTCGCGCGGCTGCGCCCGGTCTGGCGGGAGGTCCTCGACCGGCGGTTGGCGCCGCTGCACCGGGGCGGCACCGTCGACCTGGTCGACGTGGCCGCCGAGGTGGCCGGCGCCACCGCCGGCGCGCTGCTCAGGCTGGCGGCCGACCCGCCGCGGGTGGCCGCGGCGGCCCGGGCGGCGGGCGCGGCGGCGGCGCGCGACCACCTGCCCCGGATCCGGTTGCGCCGCAACGACCGCAGCGCCGAGCGGGCGATGGCCAGGCTGACCGCACTGCTCGGTACCGGCGACGATTCGGGCCTGGCCGTCATCCTCGTGCTGGCCGCGGTGAACACCACGGTGTCGGCGCTGCCCCGCGCGGTCGCCTGGTGCGCCGACGCCGGCCTGTGGTCGTTCGCCGACCGCGACGCGCTCGTCAACGAGCTGCTGCGGGTCACCGCCCCGACGCCGCTGCTGCCCCGGGTCGCCGCCGCCGACGGCATGCTCGGGGAGTGCCCGGTCCGCGCGGGTGACCGGCTCCTGATCGTCGCCCGGCACGCGCTCGGCGCTCACCACGCCGACCCGGACTGCGCGCGGCCGGCCCCACCGCAGGTCACGCAGCTCGTTTTCGGCGCCGGTCCGCACGCCTGTCCGGGTGCCGGCATCGCCCGCGCCCAGCTCGCCGACCTGCTCCGGGTGCTGGCACCGTACCGCCCCGAGGTGGTGCGGGCCCGGGCCGACCGGCGCTCCGCGCTCCCCGGCTGGGCCAGCCTGACGATCCGGGCGACCGTCCGATGACGCGGGCCGGGGCGTGGGCGGTCACGAGGACGACCCGGTGACGCTGGCCGGGGTGCGGGCGGTCACGGCGGCGGTTTCATGACGCTGGCCGGCGTGCGGGTGGCGGTGACGGGGGCGAGTGGCTTCTGCGGGCGGGCGGTCGCCACGGCCGCTGCGGACCGTGGTGCGACGGTGGTGTGCCTGGGGCGCCGGCCCGGGCCGGTCGGCTCCTACCGGTACTGGGACGCCACCCGGGATGGTCCCGACCTCTCCGGCGTCGAGGTGGTCGTCCACTGTGCCGCCGCGGTCGGTGATCCCGGTTCGCGCCGCTCGGCCGATGCCGCGTTCCGGGCCGTCAACGTCGACGGTACGGCGCGGCTGCTCGACGCCGCCGACGGGCGACCGGTGGTCTGGGTGAGCAGCGCGAGCGTTTACGACCCGCGCGTGGACCGCAGCCTGGTCGGTGAGGACCACCCGATCGGCGGACAGCGCAACGCCTACGGACGGAGCAAGGCGGCGGGGGAGAGGTTGGCGCTCCGGGCCGGCGCTGTGGTGCTGCGGCCACGGGCGGTGTACGGGCCCGGCGACCCGCACCTGGTACCGCGCCTGCGCGGCCGGGTACGGGCCGGCATACTGCCGCTTCCCGGACCGGACGTGCCGCTGAGCCTCACCGCCGTGGAGAACCTCGCCGACGCGTGTCTCGCGGCGTTCGACTGGCCGGCCGGCCCCTACAACGTGGCGGATGCGGCTGCGTACCCGCGCGACCTGGTGGTCCGGGAGGTGCTCGCCGCCACCGGTACGCCGGTGCGGGTCGTGCACGTACCCTCGGTGCTGGTGACCGCGGCGGCCCGGGTTGCCCAGTTCGCCAGCCGCCTACGCGGTACCGCCGAGCCGGCCCTGACCGTGTATGCGGTGGACCAACTCGCCCACCCGATCGTCCTCGACCTGTCCCGGGCCCGGGCGCGGAACTGGTACCCCCGCCGCACGCTCGCCGATTATCTCCAGATCCTCCGGTCGGCGGCAGCGGCACGGTAGAACGCGCCTCTGGGGACGCGCGTCCCCTCCGGCGATCGACGACGGGTGACCGTTACGGACCGGCGACGTCGACGGACGCCATCGTGGCCGGGTCGATGCCCAGCATCTGCAGGAGCGCGCGGTGGGCCTTGGTGTCGACCAGTTCCGGCAGCTCCCGGTCCACCCAGTCGGCCTTGGCGTCGAGACCCTTGGCGCGGAGTACCGAGATCACCTCGGCCTTGTCAATGTTCATAAAGGACCCTTTCGAACCGTTAGGTCTCGTAGGCCACTGACTGTCACGGGTGCCGGGGTCTCGGGCAGTACGGTCAGCGTACGCCGACGGCGGCGTGATCCGCGCGATCGCACGGGCGGCAAGCCCCACCGGCCGGTCGGAATCGCGCGGTGCGTGCCGTCGAGGTCGGGTTGCGGCAACCCGGGCGAGCCCGACGCTCCACATGCGCTCAATCCGTCACGGGCGTGGCCGGGAACGCCTGAGCGGAATCTGCTGACCTGCGGGATCCCACGACGGGTGACCTGCGGTGGTCCGGGTGGGCGATACTGGGATCGAACCAGTGACCTCTCCGGTGTGAGCGGAGCGCACTCCCGCTGAGCTAATCGCCCGGGAGCGACCCGACTGTACCCGACTCGGTCGGCGAGCCGCGTTCCGGGTCCGGCGCGTCACCGGACGGGATCGACCGCGTCACCGGACGGGATCCACTCCCGGGCCGGACGCCCGGTCGACGCCGAAGAGGCGGTCCAGCGGGTCGATGCCGAGACCGTGCTTGAGCGACAGCCACGCCGCCACCCCGACCACCGCGAGCAGGGCCAGCGCCACCGGAATCCGTACCAGCCGATGCTGGCGGCGCGTCCACTCGTTCCACCGGCGCAGCCGTTCGCGCAGGTACCGCAGCAGCCGGCGGGCCCAGGTGAACTCGATCGCCCACACGGCCACGCCGCCGAGGACGATCAGCCAACCGGGCCCGGGCAGGGGTACGAGCAGGAGCCCGAGGACGATCAGGGCGAGACCGGCGGCGGCGATCAATACCCGGAATGCGACCCGGCCGGCACGGGTGGCATGAAATCGCGCGCGGATAGATCCGCCTATCGACCGAATTGACAGTTTTCTAGAAGCTGCATCAGGAGATAACGGCCGGTTGATCGAGGACCCGCCCGTCATTTCCCCGCTCCCTGTCGTGTCTCGGCCGTCACCAACCGGCTCCACCGCACGTTACCTGAGCGAGTCGACGTCTGAACGAACGCCAGCGCCGGCCGGTATGCCGTCCCTGCATCTTATGAACACGACATAGTACTTTTTTTCATCTACTCCAGCGGTAAAACAGGACTGATATCCCACAACTGGGTGAGATCGGCGCATGACGGAGCGTAACAATTGCTAGCGGCTGACCATGGAGGCGGGGCAATGTTCGCCCCGTAGCGGTGCCGGGGGGAGTACGACATGAGTGTAATTCGACCAACCAGCGTTGAGGTCGAGACGTCATTGCGACTGGTGGCACCGGACGCGACGGCGTTACCGGTACGGGCTAGCCTCCGTTACGACCCGGACGACCCGTACGCGGTACACGTGCTCTTCCACGCCGAATCAGCCGGCGGCGAACCCGTCAGTTGGTCATTCGCCCGGGAGTTGCTGGTCACCGGGCTCGATGAGCCGG
>JAVHWE010000485.1:0-19154 GCA_032160285.1 Micromonosporaceae bacterium
AGGCCGTGTACCTGCGGTGGCTTGGGCAGGGCCGAGCTCAGAGCCGGGCCGCAGAGCCGGGCCCGGCCGGAACGGCGGGTCAGGTCGCGACGCCGGACCGGGCCGCGACGCCGGGTCACGTCGCGACGCCTGGCCGGGCCGGAACGCCGGGTCAGGTCGGAACGCCGAGGTGACCGTCAACGCGGCGGCCGGACCGGGACCGGGCCGGCAGATCATGCGTTCGGCCGCCACCCGGGTGGCCTGCGTGGCGCTCGGCACCGTCTCCGGGGAGGTGGTGGCCCGGGCGCTGCACCCGGCCGGGCGGGGCGCGTTCTCGGTGGTCATGACGCTCGCCTCGATCACCCAGGCGCTCGGGCACCTGTCGGTGGAGCAGGCGCAGACCGCGCTGTGGCGGGCCGGCCGGTCGGTGATCCCGGCCAACGCGATCCTGCTGGGCCCGGTGGCCGGCCTGCTCGCAGCCGCCGTGGCGGCCGTCGTGGTGACGGTCCTCGGACCCGGGCTGGTCCCGCTGCCGAGCGCCGGCCTGGCCGCGATCGCGCTCGCGTCGGTGCCGTGCGGCATGACCGTGCTGTACCTCAACAGCGTGCTGGTCCTCCAGGGCCGGGTGGACGTGCTCAATCGCAGCCTGTTGACCACGATGGCGGTCCAGACAACGGTCCTGCTCGGCTGCGCGGCCACCGGGCACCTGTCACTCACCGTGGTGGTGGGGATGTGGGCGGTGAGCGTCGGGTTGCCCCTGCTGACGATCGTGCCCACGATCCGGCCCCGGCTGAGCGGGTGTGACCTGGCCTTCGTTCGCCGGACGCTGGTGTTCGGGCTGCGTTACCACGGCGGGTCCGCCGCCATGTTCCTGCTGCTGCGCCTCGACGTGCTGATCCTCAACGCGTTGAGCGTGCCCGTCGCGGTGGGGCTGTACGCGGCGGCGGTGACGGTGGCCGAGATGAGCCGGATCCTCACCGACGCCGCGGCCCAGGTGGCCACGTCGCGGCAGGCAGGCGCGGAGCTGGCCGACGCCGCGGCGGTGACGATCCGGGCCGCCCGGCTGTCCACGCTGCTCGCCGTCGTGGCGGTCGGCGGGATGTGCCTGGTCGCGCCGGTGGCGATTCCGCTGCTGTACGGGCACTCGTTCACGGCCAGCGTGCCGGCCCTGTTCGCGCTGGCCCCCGGCCTGCTCGCGTTGGGCACCACCCGGCCGCTGGGCGCGTACCTGCTCCGGCTGGAGCGGCCGCTGCGGATGTCGGCGATCACCGTCGTGGCGGTGGGTGTCAACGTGGTCGGCTGCCTGGTGGCGATCCCGCGCTGGGGGATCGTCGGCTGCGCTCTCGCCTCCAGCGCCGGGTACCTGGTGGTGGCCGGCTGCCAGGTCACCTGGTTCCTGCGGGCGACCGGCACCCGGCCGGCCGCCCTGCTGCCGGGCCGGCCGGAGTTCGGCCGGCTCCGTCGCGCCGACCGGCAGCGTGCCGAGTAGCCGGTCGTCAGCGTGCCGAGTAGACGGATCCCCACCCGCCGTTGTCGGCAGCGGGCGCCGGTCGTTCGGCGACGTAGGCGTACACCGGCGCGGGAGCGCCGCCCTCCCACTCGCTACCCCAGACGATCCGGGTGCCGGTCGGGTCGACGCTTGCCATCGCGGAGGAGATGTAGCTGAGGCCGCGTTCGTGGTGCAGCATCGCGAAGGGCTGGACGGTGGGTGCGGTCGAACTGGCGGTCGGCGAGACCCGCACCGCAAACGCCTGGTCCAGACCCGGATAGGTGGCTTCGCCGGAGGCGCCCGAGTCGGAGATCACCACCCAGCCGGGCCGGCCGGACGCGCGACCGGACACGTGCTCGCCATGCGGGTTGTACCCGGTCGACGCGGCTATCACGGGGTAGCTTCGGCCGCCGCCCAGCGGGAACGCGGCGAGCGCGGAGGCGCGGCTGCAGCGGGCCTTGACCGGCGCGTCGACGGTGCAGTCGTTACCGGCGACGTACACCTCCGCGCCCGCTCCGTCGACGGCGAGGTCGCCGTGCGACACGCGGGCGTCGATCGTCCGCAGGAATCCCAGGTTGCGGTCGAACGCCACCGTGCCGTGGTTGGCGTCCATGCCGGCGGTGTTGTACGACACCACGACGTAGCGGCCGGTGTGCGACATGCCGATCCAGTTGGGCGCGGCGGCGAGGTGGCGCACCCGTCGGGTGCCGGTCCACCGGTCGATGAGAATCATGTCGTGGCCGCCGGCCGTGGTGGTGCCGTGCAGCACGACCCACCGGTCGTCGTCGGAGAGGTTGCCCTCGCCGTCGCCGAGCGACAGTCTCCGGTAGCCGGCGAGGTGCGCCTCCACGGTGGTACGGCCCTTCCAGACGTCGTAGCGGACGAGGTCGCCGGAGGTCGCCTGGACGCCCAGGATCACATCCGGGTCGGTGTTCGACCAGGTGGCGTCGGTCGGTAGAGAGATCATGTCGCGGAACTCGTACGTGTTGCCGTCGAGCAACGGCGCCGGGTTGGAGATTCCCAGCAGCAGCAGCGAGCCGTCACTGTTCCAGGCCTGCTTCTTGGCGTAGCTGTTGCGCAGGGCCACGAACGCGGTGCTGCCGGTGAGGTCGACACCCATCGCGGTACGGTCGGACACCCGCGTGACCCGGGTACCGAACGTCGGATCGGTGATCGGGTCCAGATACCGCGGGCGGGGCAGCGATGGCGTCGACAGCCGACTGAGCGTCCGGCTCACCGGAAAGGACAGGGCCGCGATGGACCCGCTGACCGCGGCCATGCTCATGCCGGACCCGGCGGCCGTGGTCGTGGTCGCGCTCAACGCGGCGGCGGCCGGGTGGCGGTTGACCGGTTTCGCCCAGGATGGCGCGGGCTGACCGGCCGCCGCGACGTAGGCCGCCGAGCCGAGCACTGCCAGCACCGCGATGGTCGCGAGTTTTCGCGACGTACGGCTGCGTTGCATGGCTCGCTCCTTCGGCGGGGGGACCGGTTTGCGATGCTGTTCAATGCCCATGGTCAGCGCTGCCCGTAAATACAACAAGTGCTGTATGGCCGGACAATCGCGCCCCATGTGATGACGCGACACGGGTGCGGCGAGGTTTCGAGGCCGGCGCGTCCGCGGTGCAATTCGGCCAATTTGGACAGGTACTCGGTACCCTGCCGGGATGGCGGAACGGGCGTA
The DNA here is from genome assembly GCA_032160285.1 of Micromonosporaceae bacterium. Classification (GTDB taxonomy): domain Bacteria; phylum Actinomycetota; class Actinomycetes; order Mycobacteriales; family Micromonosporaceae; genus Planosporangium. The sequence continues at coordinate 3,150 of JAVHWE010000485.1, forward strand.
TCGGCCGGCACTCGATGGGTTGCGCGCGGTCGCCGTAGTCGGCGTGATCGGGTACCACCTCGGCCACCGGTGGCTGCCGGGCGGCTTCCTGGGGGTGGACCTGTTCTTCGTGCTGTCCGGGTACCTGATCACCGGGCTGCTGCTCGACGAGTACGCACGGCGCGGGCGGATCGGCTTCGCGACCTTCTACGCCCGCCGGTGCCGCCGGTTGTTACCGGCGCTGGTGCTGGTACTGGTCGCGGTGGCGGCGGCGGTCCGCTGGCTGGAGCCGGTATGGCACTGGAGCGAGCGGCGCGGTGACCTATTGGCCACGCTGTGTTACGTGGCGAACTGGCACTTCATCGTCACCGACCAGTCGTACTTCGCCGAGTTCGCGGCCCAGTCCCCGCTGCGGCACGCCTGGTCGCTCGCGATCGAGGAGCAGTTCTACCTGGTCTGGCCGATATTGATCGCGGTCTGCCTGCGGTACGCCCGGCGGTGGTTGCCGGCGGTGCTCACCGGGGGCGCCGTCGCGTCCGCCGCGGCGATGATCGTGACCTACGTTCCGGACAACCCGACCCGCGCGTACGCCGGCACCGACACGCGCGCCCAGCAATTGATCATCGGGGCGTTGCTGGCGGTGTGTGCGGCGCGATCGGCACGGTGGGCGGCGTGGTCGGCGATCGCGGCGACCGTCGCCGGCATCGCGCTGGTGGCGACGGTGCGCGACGACGGCGGCTTCTACTACCGGGGCGGCGCGACCCTCGTGGCGCTGGTGTTCGCCGGGCTGGTGTACGCGGTGGACAACGCGCCGCGCTCGCCGCTGACCCGGCTGCTCGCACTGGCGCCGGTGGCCTGGTGCGGGCGCATCTCCTACGGGCTGTACCTCTGGCACTGGCCGGTCCTGCTGTTCTTTCCCCAGCTGCCGGCGGTGGCCGTGGTGGCGGTCGTGTTCGGGTTGGCCACCGGCTCGTACTACCTGGTCGAGCGGCCGATCCGGCGGGGCCTGCCGGCATTCGCGGTACGGACCCCGGCGCGGGTCGGGGTGGCCGCCGCGGTGGTGCTCGCGCTGTGCGCGACGTCGGTGGTGGCCGCGACCGGGTACGGCAGCGCGTACCAGCGTGAGCAGGTGGCGCTCGCGGCCCACGCACCCAAGCTCGACCGGGTGTGCCCGAGCACGACCGACTACACCCGGATCTGCCTGCGGGTCCCCACACCCCCGGGCCGGCCGGTGGTGGCGGTCATCGGCGATTCGGTGGCCCGCTCGCTCGACCCCGGCTTCGTGGAGCTGGCCCGCCGTCGACGCTGGGGATACCTGCTGGCGGCGAGCGGCGGTTGCGGTATCGCCGGCCTGGTACTGACCAAGGGCGGTCCGCCGACCGGGGAGCAGCGCGCCTGCGCCACGCAGGAGCCGAAGCGGGTCCGTCGGCTGCTCAGCGAGTACCGGCCGACACTGGTCGTCACGGTCGCGCGCAAGGAACTGGCCCTGCACGTGGCCGGGGACGGTGCCGTGGTCGCGCCGCCGTCGCCCCGCTGGGCCGCCGACGTCCATGCCGGCCTGGCCGATCTCGCCCGCACGGTCACCGCCACCGGCTCGCACCTCGCGATGGTGGAGGTCTTCGACATGAGTACCGGTACCAACGCCTGCCTCACCCACCCCGCCGGTGATCGCTGCGCGGTCGCCGCCGAGCACCGCACCGTCGCAGTCAATGACGTGTACCGGCAGGTCGCGCGGGAGGTGCCGCGGGTCCGGGTGATCTCGATGCAGGACCTGGTGTGCCCGGGCGACCGGTGCCCGCCGCAGGTCGGTGGTCTGCTGCTGCGCTATGACGGCGTGCACTTCACCGAGCCGGGGGCACACTGGTTCGTCCGGCAGCTGGAGCCACGGCTGATCCAGGCGAGCGGCCTACCGCCGCTGGCCTCGGCGGTGGGGCGGGGTGGCCGGCGATTCCGCGAGCCACGCAAAGGTATATAACGGATATCAGTACTATTACGATATGTTGTTCGGAACGCGCGGTTCGTCGATCGGTACCGACCCCGGGGCGGCGGTCCGCCGGGTGTGCCTGATGATCGGGCGGCTCGATGCCGGCGGCGCGGAGAAGCAGCTGACCCTGCTCGCCGCCGAGCTGGCCGGGCGCGGGGTGGCCACCAGCGTGCTGCTGCTGTTCGGCGGCGGCGGTCCGCGCGAGGCGCAGCTGCGGGCCGCCGGTGTCGAGGTGGTCGATCTCGGCTTCGGCCGGCGCCACGGTCGTCGCGCCATCGCGGCCAACCTGGCCGTATTCGGCCGGACCGTCGGGCACCTGCGCCGGATCCGACCCGACGTGGTGCACGCGTTCCTGCTCCACACGTACCTGGTGGCGGCCCCGGCGGCCTGGTGCGCCCGGGTGCCGGCGATGGTCGCCGGCCGGCGCAGCATGGCCTACTTCAAGCAGGGCCGGCCGCTGCTGCTCGCGATGGAGCGGATTGCCAACCGCCTCACCGACCTGGTGGTCGCCAACGCCGAAGCGGTCGCCGTCGAGGCCCGTACCCAGGAGCGGCTGCCGGCGGGCAAGGTGGCCGTCGTCTACAACGGACTGCCCGCGGGTGCGTTCACCCCGGCCGAGCCGGCCGGGCGCGGCGAGCTGGACACCGACCTGCCGGTGGTGCTCAGCGTGGCGAACCTGCGGCGGGTCAAGGGCCACCGGTACCTCGTCGACGCGGTCGCCCGGCTGCGCGACCGGGGCACCGCCTGCACGCTGGTACTCGTCGGGGAGGGCCCGGAGGGGCCGGCGCTGCGCCGGCAGGCCGAGCGCCTCGGCGTGGACGTGCGGTTCCTCGGTACCCGCTGGGCCACCGACCGGCTGCTGGCCCGCGCCGACGTCGCGGTGTCCGCGTCGCTGTCGGAGGGGCTCAGCAACGCGGTGATGGAGGCGATGGCCGCCGGCCGGCCGGTGGTCGCGACCGCGGTCGGCGGTACGCCGGAGCTGCTGCGCGGGCGCGGGGTGCTGGTGGCGCCCGCCGATGCGCAAGCGCTGGCCGACGGGCTGTCCACGGTGCTGACCGACCCGGCGTACGCCGCCCGGCTGACCGGTGCCGCGCGCGCGTGGAGCCGGGTGCACCTGCACGTCGATGTCATGGTCGACCGGCACCTGGCGCTCTACGAGGGGCTGCTGGCTCCGCGCGCCACCGCGTCGCGGAGGGCCAGGTAGAACGATTCCCGGCGGGGCCGCAGCAGGTCGATGGAGAAGTCGCGGGCCCGGGCCAGGTTGCGCGCCGACATCGCGGCCAGGCGCGCCCGGTCCGACAGCACGTCCGACAGCAGGTCGGCCAGGGCCCGCGGATCGCCGGGCGGTACCAGGTCGGCCGCCGCCAGCAGCTCCGGGTTGCCGCCGACGGTCGACGCGACGCACGGCAGGCCCCGCGCCATCGCCTCGATGACGGCCTTCGGCAGGCCCTCGGCGCGCGACGGGAGGGCGAACAGGTCGGCCTCGTCGAGGCGACGCCGTACCGGTGCGCCCGGCGGCAGCGAACCGGTGAACTCCACCGCCTCCGCGACGCCCAGCCGCTCGGCCAGTGATTCGAGCATCGGACGGTACCGGCCGTCGCCGACCACGACCAGGCGTACCGGCCGGTCCGCGCGGATCAGCAGCGCGACCGCGCCGAGCAGCGTGTCGGTACCCTTGTAGAGCTGTTCCAACGAACCGACCGTGACGATGACCTGGGTATCCGGCGAACCGTCGGCCCAACGCGGGTCGCCGGTGCGGGGCCGGGCCGCGAAGGCCCCGGTGTCGAGTTCGATACTGGAGTAGCTCGTCGAGAACGCCGCCGGTCCGGTCGGGTATCGGGCCTGCAACGAGCCCTCCGTCACGTACGCGGCGCCGATGGCGCGCCGGCACTGCCGGCGCAGCTGCGCCACGAACCAGCGCCGGAACAGCGGCCGCAGCGGGTGGGTCACCGCGCCCGGCGCGAACACGTCCAACGGATCGCCCACCACCTCGACGCCGTACCGCTGCCCCCGGTCGGCCAGTACCGAGCACAGCACGGTACCGATCGCCGACGGCGCGCGGACCAGGACGGCGTCCGCCGGTGACACCCGGGCGCGCAGCGTGCGGCGGATCGCGGTGCGCCGGCGCAGGAACTGGGCCGGGCCGTGGTAATGGGGCAGGCAGCACACCGATACGCCGTCGCCGTCGACCCGGGCCATGCCGGCGGCGACCGTCGGTACGGTCGCGATCCGGGCCGCGACGCTGACCTCGTCGAAGACGGCGAGGTAGCGCCGCCAGAAGCCGTTGGCGAAGGCGCCGGTCGACCACACCGCGCCGTCCGGTGTCCGCTGCAGCCGCTCCTCGGCGGTGACCACCAGCCGCATGCCCGTCACCCCGTACCTGGGGCGGGTGTTCGGGCTCGGCCCGATCGGGCGATGAGGCAGCCCAGGGCCACCCAGAACGCACCGGTGATGGCGAGGTTCGCGAGCGTGTTGGCGAATACGAGGCTGACCGCGTAGGCGAATACCGCCGCCCGCAGCACCCCGAGGTCCCCGCGGTGCGGTGGCCGCAGGGCGAGCCAGAGCAGGACGGTGAAGGTGATGAGCATGGCGAGGCCGCCCTCGACGGCCAGCCGCAGGTAGTCGTTGTGGGTGTTGAGGTAGATGCCCGCGTTGCGGGCCGCATATGGCGGAAACATGCCGTACCCGATGCCGCGCAACGGGTGGTGGGCCGCGACGCGCAGCGCGACGAGGGCGATGTGCGCCCGGATGCTGTTGTTGCGGTCCAGTTCGGCGCTGCTGCGGCCGCCGAGCGCGATGTCGTCGAGCCAGCTCAGCGCCCCGAGCAGGGCCAGCACGGTGCCGACGGCGCCGAGGGCGATCAGCCAGGGCCGGTGCCGTCGGCGGACGGTGGAGATCAGCAGCAGAAGCGCGCCGGCGGCCACCGCGACGAGCGCTCCGCGCGACTTGGTGGCGGCCAGCGCGGCCAGGCACGGTGCGGCCGCCAGCAGCCACCGCGCCTGCCGTCGTGACCACGCCAGGCCGGCCCCGGTGAGCAGCGGGACCACCAGCAGCGATCCGAGATAGTTCGGATTGAGGCCGAGCCCGACCAGTCGCCCGCCGGCCAGGTGTCCCGCGTACAACACGTACCCGGCGACGAGCGCGCCGGATCCGGCGACCGCCACCGCGAGCTGACCGGGTGGCGGCGGCGCGGTGATCGCCAGTCCCGCCAACGCCAGCCCGACGAGCAGGTACGCGGCGTCGCTGAACCGGTACGTTTTGGTCGGCAGGTGCAGGGCGGGCAGCATCAGGCTCAGCACGACGGTGACCGCGAACGCCGCGATCCAGCCGTGCGCCGGCCGCAGCGCCAGCGTGCCGCCGGCCAGGTGCATGCCGATCGCGATGGCGGCGGCGAGCGCCACGCCGCGCAGCAGCGGTTCGCGCACGGTGGGCAGCACCGGCGCGAGCAGCAGGATCGGGACGGCCAGGGTGCCGATCCACTGCGGCCGGGTCATCGTCAGTACCGGTACGGCCAGGGTGAACGCGCTCACCGCGACGAGCGGTTCGTGGCGCAGGATCAGGAACGTCAGGGCCGGCACGACCAGGCCGATCGCCAGCGGAGCCGCCAGCCGGGCGAGTCCGCCGCCTCGCCCATTCGGGTACGTGGGCCGGACCCGGTCCGCCAGCCGGCCGGTCGATCCCCACAGACCCCACGCACCGCGCCACGCTGCCGGTGAAGACACGAGCCACCCTCCGCTGATGGATTAGGTTAGATTACCGTCAAATGTCCGGCGACACGCGAATTACGTAGATGGCATTACTTGCCTCATTTGTGGTTAACATCACCCTTAGTGTGTGGCTGTACTCGTAACCGCCGCCGGTCAGGCGAGTTAGCCAACCCGAGGTTCATTCCTGAAGGGCAAACGATGCGACGCGGTACGACGTTGGTAACGGGTGGTGCCGGGTTCATCGGTTCGCACCTGGTTGACGCGCTACTGGCGCGGACGACAGGTGCGGTGCTCGCGCTGGACGACCTGTCGACAGGGCGGATGTCCAATCTCGACGCAGCCGCGGAAAATCCGCGCTTCCGCTTCATCCGGGGTTCCGTCCTCGATGAACTCGTCGTCGACGAACTGGTCCACCAGAGCGACACGGTCGTGCACCTCGCCGCCGCCGTCGGCGTCAAGCTCGTGGTCGACCAGCCGCTGCGGTCGTTGACGACGAACATTCGCGGCGCGCAGGTGGTGATCGAGGCGGCGCATCGCCACCGCCGCAAGGTACTGGTCGCGAGCACGTCGGAGATCTACGGCAAGAACGCCAGCGGCCCGCTGGCCGAGAATGCCGAGCGGGTACTCGGCAGCCCGGACGTCATGCGCTGGTCGTACAGCACGGCCAAGGCCGTCGACGAGGTACTGGCGAACGCCTACCACCGCGAGCTGGGCCTGGACGCGCTGGTCGTGCGGTTCTTCAACACCGTCGGTCCGCGACAGAGCCCCGCGTACGGGATGGTCCTGCCCCGGCTGGTGCGCCAGGCGCTGCGGGGTGAACCACTGACCATTTACGGCGACGGCCGGCAGACCCGCTGCTTCGCCCACGTCGCCGACGTGGTCGACGCGGTCATCCGGCTGCTCGACGAGGAGGCCGCCATCGGGCAGACCTTCAACATCGGTTCCCCGCAGGAGATCAGCATCCGCCGGCTCGCCCAACTGATCATCGAGTGCACCGGCAGCGATTCGGCGGTCGAATTCATGTCCTACGAGCGGGCGTACGGCCCAGGCTTCGAGGACATGACCCGGCGCGTACCCGACACCCGGCGGCTCAGCTCGCTGACCGGCTGGAAGCCGCGCCGGGCCCTCGACGACGCGCTGCGCGACATCATCGCCGAGGTGCGCGCCGAACAGGGCGTGCAGGCCGGACTGGTGGCACCGTGAGCGCGAGGAGTGAGCGAAGCGAGCCCCGCAGTCGCGAACCAGAAGCTGGCACCGTGAGCGCGAGGAGTGAGCGAAGCGAGCCCCGCAGTCGCGAACCAGAAGCTGGCACCCTGAGGGCGGGTTCCGCCGCGGGGACCGGGGTTGACCGGTGACCGGACTGACCACGTTCGCGCCCGTCGCGGCCGGCGGTTTCGGCGCGCTGGCGCTGGCCGCCACCCTCACCGAGCCGCTGCGGCGGGTCGCCCTGCGGTGCGGGCTCACCGACCGTCCCGGTGCGCACAAGACCCACGCGCGGGCCACCCCGTACCTCGGTGGGGTCGCGGTCGTGCTGGCGACGGTCGTGCCGGCACTGGCGATGATCGGGCACTGGACCGCGGGGCTCGTTGTCCTCGTCGTGGCCGGTGTGGTGATCGCCGCGCTGGGCCTGGTCGACGACCTGCGGCCGCTCGGTCCCCGGGTCCGGCTGCTGGTCGAGGCGGCGGCCGCGCTGGCGATCGTGGCCGGTGGCGACCGTATCCGGGTGTTCGGCAGCCCGGTGCCGGACGCGGTGCTCACGGTCGGGTGGATCGTCGTGCTGACCAACTCGTTCAACCTGCTCGACAACATGGACGGTGCGGCCGCCTCGACCGCCACCGCGATCGCCGGTACCCTCGCCGTGTTCGCCTGGATCAGCGGCGCCATCGGTCTCGCCGCGCTGCTGGCCGGCCTGGCCGCGGCCTGCGCCGGCTTCCTGTGCCACAACTGGCCGCCGGCGCGGATCTTCATGGGTGACACCGGTTCGCTGTTCATCGGCTTCGTCATCGCGGCCGCGTCGGTCCAGCTCATCGGTGCGGATGGCGGCGTCGGTGCGCTCACCGCCCTCGGCCTGGTCACCTTCGTGGCCACGGTGGACACCATGCTGGTGTTGATCTCGCGGTACGCCAACGGCCGCGCCTGGTGCCAGGGCGGGGCCGACCACGTGTCGCACCGGCTGCGCCGGCTCGGCCTGGACACCCGCCAGGTCGCGTTCGTGCTGTTCGCCACCGCCGCCGCGTCGAGCCTGCTCGGTGTCCTGGTCGCCAGCGGCATCCTGCCGGCGGGCCGGCTGTTGGCCGGTGCGTCCGGCACGGTACTGACGGCGGTGACCCTGCTCCTGCGCGTTCCCGTCTATACGGAGCGGCACCGCGCCCCGAGCGTGCCCGTTGTCGCCGATCCCGTGCGGACCCCGGGCCGGCGGCGGTACCCGGTCGCCGCCGGCCGTCGGTCCTGAACGCCCCCAACGACCGGCCCGGCGGTCAGACGTGACCCGGCCGCCGGTCCGACACGATGCGGAAGAGGTCAACCGTGGATGTGCGTAGCGGTCTGCGGCTCCTGCGGGAGCGGTGGAAGTCGATCATTGCCATCACGCTGCTCGCCACCGGAACCGGGGCGTTTCTGACCTGGCGGCAGACCCCGCTGTACTCCGCGCAGGTCACCCTGTTCGTGTCCGCCTGGAACGGCGGTGCCACCGCCTCGTCGGCGTACCAGGACAGCCTGCTCTCCCAGCAGCGGGTCAAGTCGTACACCGCGCTGCTGCGCGGCGAGCTGGTGATGCGGGCCGTCTCCGAGGAGCTGGGGCTCGGCCTGACGCCGGCCGGGCTCGCCGCGAAGGTGACCGCGACGGCGATCCCCGACACGGCGCTGATGGCCGCGAACGTCGTCGACGCCTCACCGCGGCGGGCGCAAACCATCGCGAACGCGGTCGCGGCCAAGTTCACCCAGCTGGTACCCACCTTCGAGGCCGGGCCCGACGGGCGGCAGCCGGGCGTACGGGTGACCGTCGTCAGCCCGGCCGGCCTGCCCTACCGGCCGATCTCACCCCGGCCGGTCCACAACGTCGGTACGGCGTTGGCGCTCGGGCTGCTGCTCGGCGTCGGGTATGCGTTCGCCCGCCAGCAGCTCGACACCACGGTGAAGAGCGCCGCCGAGGCGGCCGAGCTGGCCGGCGCGCCATCCTTGGGTGCGATCGCGGCGGACCCGACGGCGTCGAAACGCCCGCTGGTCATCCACGACGGCCCGTACGCGCCGCGGGCCGAGGCGTTTCGCAAGATCCGTACCGGCCTGCAGTTCGTCGACGTGGACACCGCGCACAAGGTCGTCCTGATCACCAGTTCGGTGGCGGGGGAGGGCAAGACCACAACGGCGTGCAACCTGGCCATCACGATCGCCCAGTCCGGCAAGCGGGTCCTGCTGATCGACGCCGATCTGCGCCGGCCGCGGGCCGCCCGGTACCTCGGCCTGCCCGGCGGCGTCGGCCTCACCAGCGTGCTGGTCGGCACCGCCGGCCTCGACGACGCGGTACAGGGCTGGGGCGACGATCTGATGTCGGTACTGGCCAGCGGCCCGATCCCGCCGAACCCGAGCGAGATTCTCGGCTCCCGGCACATGCGGGAACTGCTCGACCGGCTCCGCGACACCTACGACCTGGTCCTCATCGACGCGCCGCCGGTCCTGCCGGTCACCGACGCGGCCACCACGGCGGCGGCCTGCGACGGCGTGGTCGTGGTCGTCCGCCACGGGGTGACCCGCCGCGAGGAGCTGACCGCGACGGTGGCCGCACTCCGGACGGTCGACGCGAAGCTGCTCGGTACCGTTCTCAACCTGGCGCCGGCGCGCGGCGGTGACCAGTCTTACCAGGAGTACGGCGCCCGGCCCGATGACGGCCCGCCGCAGCAGCACCCCGGCGCCTGGCATCCGCAGCAGGTCGCCAGGCAGTCGAAGGACCGGGTGCCCCAGTGACCGGACGCGGGGATGGAACCGCCGGGTCGGGATCGTCGGGCCGGGGCACCGGTGATGGCCGGGGCCGGGGCGCGGTCTACGCGGGCCGGTCCTGGGCCGCCAACCGGACGGCCGACCGCACCGTTGGCGCGGACCGCGTGGGCGCGGACCGCACCGACGGCTCCGGTCGCGTCGACCGGGCCAACCGCGCGGACCGCACTGACGGCACCGGTCGCGTCGACCGGGGAGACCGCACGGACCGACCCAACCCGGCGGACCACGCGCGGGCTACCGCGCGCCCCGGGCAGGCGGCCACCCGGGCAGCGAAGCCGGCACCGGGCGTCGGATCGTCCGGGCGCGCCGGTACGCGTACCCCGGGGTTGTCCCGTCGGGGCGCGGCGGTCGACAAGCCCGCCACCGGGCCGGGTCGCCACGGGCCCGGGCTTCGGCTCACCCACCGCGGCCGCCGCCTGGTGATCATTCTGGGCGCCGCCCTGGCGGCGGTCGTCGTCGTTGTCGGGATCGGCGGTTACGTCCTCTTCAACCGGCTGCCCGGCAGCGTGGCCCGGGTGAACGGCACGTTCGAGGGGATCAACGACGCCCAGCGGCCGGCGAAGTTGCCGGTGGCCAAGAACAGCGTGACGTTTCTGCTGGTCGGGTCGGATTCGCGGGATACCGGACCGACCACCGGCACGGCGGCGCAGGAGACGGAGTTCCGTACCGGTAACCGCACCGACACGATCATGCTGCTGAACCTCCCCGCCGACGGCAGGTCCGCGGCGGTGGTGTCGATTCCGCGGGACTCCTGGGTGGACATTCCGGGCCATGGCCGGATGAAAATCAACGCGGCGTTCGCTCTCGGTGGTCCACCGCTGCTGATCCGTACCGTCGAACAGCTCACCAAGGTCCGCATCGACCATTTCGCCGCGATCGACTTCTACGGCTTCCGTTCGATCATCGATGCGATCGGCGGTATCGACGTGCAGGTACCCCAGTCGACCACCGATATCGGCGGCAGCGGCCAGAGCTTCCCCCGCGGCATGAACCATCTCAACGGCGGTCGGGCGCTGGCGTACGTGCGGCAGCGGCACGGCCTGCCCGCCGGCGATTTCGACCGGGTGAAACGCCAGCAGAACATGCTTCGCGCGGTGATGACCAAGATCGGCACGGTCGATCCGGCGACCGACCCGGTCAAGGCGTACAAGCTGTTCAACGCGGTGACCAAGGCGGTGTCGGTGGACAGCGGGCTGTCCGACGCCGACCTGCGCAACCTGGCCTTCAGCATGCGCGGCCTGTCCGCCCGCTCGGTGAGTTTCCTGACCGCGCCGGTCACCGGTACGGGGATGGAGGGCGACCAGAGCGTGGTCTACCTCGACAAGGTGGGCTGCGACCAGCTGTGGACCGCGATCAACAACGACCGGATGCCCGCGTACGTGACCGCGCACCGGGTGGATCTGCTGCCGGCGGTGACCCGGTGACGCCGTTCCACATCCTGCATGTCTGCGTGGCCAACATCTGCCGGTCACCGATGGCGGAGTGGCTGACCCGCCAGGAGATCGGCGAGCGGCTGGGTCCGGCCGGCGCGGCGTTCGTGGTGAGCAGCGCCGGCACCCGTGGGCACGCCGGTTCGCCGATGCACCACCACGGCGCGGGCGTGCTGCGCTCGGTCGGTGTGGAGCCCGACGGTTTCGTCGCCCGCGTGCTGACCGCCGACCTGCTGCGCGGCGCCGATCTGGTACTCACCGCCACCACGGTCGAACGCGACCAGGCCGTGGAGCTGCTTCCGGCGGCGCTGAACCGCACCTTCACCCTGCTTGAGTTCGCCCGCCTGCTCGCCGCCGTACCGGCCGACCTGGCCGGCCCGCCCGCCGACCTGGCCGCCCCGTCCGCCGACCCGGCGGAACGGGGCCGCCGCACGGTTGTCCTCGCCCGCCGCATGCGGGGACGACTGCCGTACGTGGACCCGTCGGTTGACGACCTCGCCGACCCGGTCCGCACCCCCGAGGGCTTCCGCCGGTGCCTGCTCTCGGCCGCGCCGGCCGTCGCCACGATCATCGCCGCGCTCGGTGGGGAGGGCGCCCCGGTGAGTGCGCTGGGCGGTACCCGGGGAGCCTCCGCCTGAGGCGTCGCTACCCGTCGTCGCGGCGGTCCCGGGCGTCGTGCTCGCGCGCCTCGGCCAGGTCGAGCGCCAGCACGCTGGCGAGTACGAGCAGTGCGTCCTCGCCGTCGGCGACCTCCACCGCGTACGTGTCGCGCAGGCTCAGCCACCGCTTGGACACGGTGGCGACGGTGGTGTCCCCGCGCCGCACGGTGAATTCGTGATCGAGGATGCTGCCGGTCATTTCCAGGTCGTCCGGGCCGGGGATGTCGATGGTGTACCGGTCCCGGAATGGCGTGAAGAGGTGCTTGCGGACGTCGGCGACCGGGTCGCCGCCGATGGAGATCTGGTACGTCGGGCGCAGCGCGACCAGTTTGCGCCGGATCTGGGCGATCTCCCGGCCGGCCGGATCGTTGAGGACGAGTCGGTCGTGCAGGGTGAGGACCTTGCCGTCGACTCCGATGACCGGGCGCCCCGTCTCGTCGGTGATGTCGAAGTCGTCGCCGAGGTGGAAGAACTTTTCCCGGACCAGGTACGTCGTCATGGGCTCATTCTCCGCGCGGCGGCACCCCGGGTCACCGGCCCGTCCGGGCGGGTTCGCCGAGCGCGTCCAGGAACTCGCCGGCCCAGCGGACCACGTCGTGCGCGGCGACGTGTTCGCGCATCCGGCGCATCCGCTCGCTGCGTTCGGCCGCCGGTGTCTCCAGCGCCGCCACGAACGCCTCCTTGAGGCCGTCCACATCGTGCGGATTGACCAGGAACGCCTCCGGCAGCTCGGCGGCGGCGCCGGTGAACTCGCTGAGCACCAGCGAACCGGTGTTGTCGGTGCGCGCGGCCACGTACTCCTTGGCGATCAGGTTCATCCCGTCCCGGAGCGGGGTCACCAGCATCACGTCGGCGGCCAGGTACAGCGCGAGCAGCTCCTCGCGGTCGTAGGACCGGAACAGGTAGTGCACCGGGGCGAGCCCGACCTGGCCGTGCTCGCCGTTGATCCGGCCGACCTCGCGTTCGACCCGCTCGCGCAGCTGCCGGTACTGCGCGACCCGGAGCCGGCTCGGCGTGGCGACCTGGACCAGGGCGACGTCCTGGTTGGACAGTCGCCCCTCGGCGAGCAGCTCCCGGTACGCCTTGAGCCGGTGCTCGATGCCCTTGGTGTAGTCGAGCCGGTCCACCCCGAGCAGCAACCGCCGGTTGCCGCCCAATTCCTCACCGAGCTGCTTGGCCCGCTGCTGGATGTGCGGGTCGGCGGCCAGCCGCTCCATCTCGGCCACGTCGATCGAGATCGGAAACGCCCGGGCGGTGACGGTCCGCCCGTCGTCGAGGACGACGTGGTCGTCGGCGGGCTCCAGGCCGAGCAGGGACCGGGTCAGTCGCAGGAAGTTCTCCGCGCCGCCCGGGCGCTGGAACCCGACCAGGTCGGCGCCGAGCAGCCCCTCGAGCAGCCGCTGCCGCCACGGGAACTGCATGAACAGCTCCACCGGCGGGAACGGGATGTGCAGGAAGAAGCCGATCCGCAGGTCGCCGCGCATCTGACGCAGCATCGCGGGGACAAGCTGCAGCTGGTAATCGTGGATCCACACGGTGGCGCCGGGCGCGGCCAAATCGGCGGCGGCCCGCGCGAACCGTTCGTTGACCCGGTAGTACGCCTGTCGCCAGTGCCGGTGGAACTCGGGAGTCTCGACCGCGTCGTGGTACAGCGGCCAGATGGTCGCGTTGGACTCGCCCTCGTAGTAGTAGTCGAGTTCGTCGTTCGACAGGCTGACCGGGCGCAGGTACATGCCGTCGAGTTCGAACGGTTCGGGTGCCTCGCCGGTGCCGCCGGCCCAGCCGATCCACGCGCCGCCCCTGGCCCGCACCGTCGGGTGCAGTGCGCTGACGAGGCCGCCCGGGCTGCGGGTCCAACTGCGTGCGCCGCCGTCGTCGATGTTCTCGTCGACCGGCAGCCGGTTGGCGACGACGACGAACCTGTACTGCCCGCTCATCCGGCGGTCCCACTCGGGTCGCTCACGCTGAACCTCGTTTCGCTCCACGATGCGCCGCGGCGTCCGCCCCCCCACCGATCCGCCTCGCCCGATCGCACCCGTCCGGTCTCCCCGTCATGCGTCATACCCCGATATCCGTCAAATACAACAGCTCCGTACCGTGCCCGAGTCGCCGGCATCGGAGTACGTGCGCCCGGTCACTCCCCAATTTGACGGTAGAGAGTCATGTCGGCACTCAGTGTTGCATTCCGAGGTCACTTCCCACCTTACGGGCGTCGCTCGTCCCTCGCATAGGCCGCGACGCGGTGCGGCCGGTCGTGCTACATCGCCGAGTACCGGAGCCAGTGCCCCAGCAGGCCCCGGTCGCCGCTGATTCCGACCCGCGGATCGTCGAGGCTGATTCGACCCCAAACCACCAGGTACAGGTCGGTGGCGTCGGCGTTCACGGCGGCGTCGACCGGACGGGTACCGCGCTCGTGCGACCAGCTGAAGCCGTCCTCGTGCAGCGTGATGGTCCAGGTCACCTCGCGGTCGGGGCAGGACAGTCGCAGTTGCCCCCCGTCACCGCGCAGGTTGCGCACGCCCGGCGCGAAGCTGGCCGCGTACGGCAGATTGTCGAGAAACTCGTCGATGCCGTCCACTGCCACCGCCGGTTCGACGGTTGCCGGCAGGCCGAGCGCGAGCTGGGCGTCGCAGCGGTGGACGGTGGTTTCGTGCAGCATGCGACGCGACCAGAACCGGACCCGCTGGTCGGCGCCCCAGGCCCAGCAGGGAGCGTCGGGATCCGCGACCCGCAGCGCCTCCACCAGGTCCAGGCCGCCCTTGGTGAACCAGGCCGGGTGGTCGGCCGGATCCGCCGGCAGCGGCCAGTCGGCGGCCTTGCGGGTGAGCCGGCGCTGGGAGAGCTTGCCGGCGATCGCGGTGGCCCACCGGTGGATGTGGCCACAATGCTCGACAAGGTCGTACATCAGCCAGGAACCGCAGGTCGGGACAGGCGCGGCCGGGTCCGCGCCGCCGATGGCCTCGACAAATGCGGCGGTCTCGGCCTCGACGCCGGCGCAGTACGCCTCGTGGTCGAAGCCGTGGCACCGATCGCTCATGGTCAAGCATGGCACGCCCGGCGGATGTCACCCGCCCGGGTTGGCCGTCGCGGCGATGAGGGCGCCGAGGCCGCTCGCCTGGGTGCGCCAGTCCCGGGCGTTCGGGGCCGCCGCGGACGTCTGCCCGTTCCACCGCTCGCCGATCCGGTTGAGCGCGTCGCGGTCGGCCTGCCAGACGCTGTTGGCCTGGGTCTGGGCGTACGTTCGGTAGGCGGCGACACCCGACACGTCGGCCAGCTCCATCAGGTACCGCATGAAGATGCCCTTGAACTGCTTGCCGTTGTCGTTGCAGGTGGTGGTGGTTGCGTCGCACGACTCGGTGAGGATGCCGCCACGGGTCAGCACCGGCGAGCCCATGGCGGCGTCGGCCAGCCGCCGGGCGGTCGCGAGGGCGTCGGCGTTGCCGGTGGCGCGCCACAGTTCGAGGGCGCCACCGATGGCCACGCCCTGGTTGTAGGTGAACACGGTCTGGCCGTTGTTGGCGCAGGTCGCGGTGGTGAGGCCGTCGTTGACCAGCCCGGACGCGTTGATCATGCCGCTGTTGGCGAACCAGGTCCAACCGGCGTTCGCCCGGCTCAGCCAGGTGGTGTCGCCGGGGATGCGGTTGTGCAGCGCGGCCGCCATCCGGATGTACAGGCCGTTGGTGACCGCGTTCTTGTACGTGCGTTCGCCGTCCCACCACACCCCGCCGCCGCACCGGGTGTCCCAGAAGCCCTGCGTGTAGGTGGCGATGGTGACCGCCTCGTTGAGATACTTCGCATCACGGGTCAGGTCGTACGCCTGGATCCAGGCGATCGCCCACCACTCGCCGTCGTCGATGGCCCGGCTGACGAAGTGGCCCGGCAGCGTGTCGCCGCTCTTGACGCCGGCCGGGAAGGCCGCCTTGTTCACCTCGAAGGTGCGGTCGACCATCCAGCGGTAGTCGGTACGGCCGGTGCGCTTCATCCAGTCCATCAGGGTGGTGACGGCGACGGCGGAGTTCCACCAGCTCGACAGCCACCATGCGGTGTCGGGCTGGTAGGAGTACATGAGCGTGTCGGCCGCTGCGGCCGCCCGGTCGGTGGTCTGCCGCGCCCAGGCGGTGCAGCTGCCGTTCGCCCCGGTGACCGCGCGACCGCAGGCGCGCAGCGCACCGCCGTACAGCCACTCCCGGGGGTCGCGGGAGGTGAACAGGGCGGTCCGGGCGGTCGTCGCGCCGGCCGCGACGCTGAGCCGG
>JAVHWE010000505.1:0-3867 GCA_032160285.1 Micromonosporaceae bacterium
CCAGCGAGGCCGTCAAATTCACCACCCCGGTCGCGCCGAGCTCATCGGGGTTGTCCGGGAATACCTCAAACACATTGCGCCCCACGATCCCCGCCCGGGTGGTCATGGTCGCCCCGAAGTAGGCATCTGTGGCCGCGACGATCGTCAACGTCGGGTCGAGGATCATGCACAGGTACGGCGAGGACTCAAACCACAGGCGAAAATCCGCTATCGGCACGCAGTTGCCGGCGACGGACCTCTCCCCGGTCGCGGACGGGTCCGGCGCGCCGATCACCGCCCAAGCGTAGCGAGGGCAACGGATTCCGGCGGACCATACTCAAAATCTCCACTGTCGCAGCGGCGGACATCCACCACCGCATCCACCACGGCGTGCGTGCTCCGCCGCGTGCTTTTGCGCATGGACGCCACGCGCGAGCCGGCCGTCGGGTGTGCACAAGCGGTGGGATGGGCGGCTAGCATGGGAGGACTATGGGCGAAGGGATCCAGTCGGTCCGGGACGCGCTGCGGCGTGCGCGGGCGGACGTCGAGACGCAGATTGTCGCACTGACCCACGATTTCAACGACATCATCGAGACCGCGCGCTTCTCGAATGCCGACGACGAACACGACCCCGAAGGCGCCACCGTCGCGTTCGAGCGGGCGCAGGCGGCCGCCCTCCTGGCCGGGGCCCGGCAGCGCCTGGCCGAGCTCGACGCCGCGTCGGCGCGGTGCGACACCGGCAGGTACGGAACGTGCGAGGTGTGCGGCCAACCGATCCCGCCGCAGCGGCTGGCGGTCCGGCCGTCGGCGCGTACCTGCGTGCCCTGTTCCAGACGCCGCTGAACTGGCGGCAGGTCCTGACGACCGGGGCCGGCAGCCGGTATCGACGTGGTGGTTTCGGGTGGGATCATCGATCATATGGCGGTGGACGGTCCCTCGGTCTCGGTGCGCCATGCCAGCGGTAAAGACGCCGCGGCGGTAGCCGACCTGGCCAGCGAGCTCGCACAGTCCTTCGCGTTCTCCCGGATGCGCTTCGACGCCAGCTACACCGCACTGCTGAATGCGGCCGACGCCTGTCTGCTGCTTGCCGTCGATGGCGAGATCGCACTCGGCTACCTCCTGGGTTTCGAGCACCTCACCTTCTACGCGAACGGGCCGGTTGCCACCGTCGAGGAGATCCTGGTTCGCGCCGAGTTCCGCCGGCGCGGCATCGGCCGCACGTTGATGCGGGAATTCGAACGGTGGAGCGTGAGCCGCGACTGCGGCCTCGTCACGCTTGCCACCCGACGCGCGGTCCCGTTCTATGTCGCCCTCGGGTATGCGGAGTCGGCGACCTACCTGAGGAAGGCGCTGTAAGCCGCCGCGCGATGACGACCCAGCGGTACCGCGGTCCACGACCCGCTCACGTCAGGCGACGCGGTACCGGGTCGTCACCGGTCGAGCAGCAGGCGCAGGGTGTCGGCGTCACGCACGGCGTTACCCTCGCCGTCGTTGTTGAAGTATGCGTAGACATCCCTGCCCTGTGCGCTCCACTCGCGGATCCGATCGGCCCACCGTCGCAGGCTGTCGCGGGGGTACGAACCGGCGTAGAGGCGATCGGGGTCCGGGCCGTGCAGCCGCAGGTAGACGAAGGGCGCGGTGGCCCGCAGCACGCACGGTAGGTGCGCGCCGCTCATGATGCAGTAGGCGGCTCCATGCCGCTCCAGCATCTCGAAAATCGGGTCGGTGTGCCAGCTCGGGTGCCGGAACTCGACCGCCGTGCGGACCCAGGACGGTACCTGCGCGAGGAAGCACTCCAGGCGTGCGTCGTCGCGGACGTGTGCGGGCCCCAGCTGCACGAGCAGGACACCACGCCGGTCGCCCAGCTCGTGCAGGCCGGCCGCGATGCGCGGCAGCCACTCGTCCGCAGCGGCGAGCTTCCGCGCGTGGGTCAGCCCCCGCGGAGCCTTGACCGAGAACTGGAACCCGGCGGGCAGCCGCTGCCGCCAGCCGGCAAACGTGGCCGGCCGCGGCCAGTGGTAGAAGCTGGAGTTGACCTCCACGGTGTCGAACCGCCGCACGAAAATTCCCAGCCGGTCCCGCGCCGGCGTCGCCGGCGGGTAGAGCACACCCTGCCAGTGGTCATAGCTCCAACCCGACGTGCCGACGTGGACGCTCATGGAAACTCCGGTGTGCGACGCTGACCTCGTCGACCGCAGTGCCCCGGTCGGCCGGCCGGCAAACCTACCGTCGGCCGCTCAGCCGGCCGGCGCGGACGCCACCACGGCGGTCGCGGTGTTGCGGTTGGCCGGTCGCGGCAGGCCGTAGTTGTCGCGCAGCGTCCGCCCCTCGTACTCGGTTCGGAACAGCCCGCGCCGCTGCAGAATCGGCACCACCTGGTCGACGAAGGTCGCGAGTCCGGACGGCAGCACCGGCGGCATGATGTTGAATCCGTCCGCGGCGCCGTGGTGGTACCAGTCCGCGATCGCGTCGGCAACCTGCTCCGGCGTACCGGCGAAGGTGAGGTGCCCGCGCCCGCCACCGAGACGGCCGATGAGTTCGCGTACGGTCAACCGTTGCCGCCGCGCGAGATTGACCACGAGGGTACGCCGGCTCTTGGCGCCTTCGATCTCGTCCTCGCCGGGCAGGTCGACGGGTAGCTCGGCGTCCAGGTGCAGCCGTTCGGCCGGAATATCGAGCAGCTCGGCGAGTTGCGTGAGCGCGTACTCGGGCCGGATGAGCCGGTCGAGTTCGGCTTCCAGCTCGAGCGCCTCGGCCTCGGTGGCGCCGAGGATCGGCACGATCCCGGGCAGGATCCTGATCGTGTCCGGGTCCCGGCCGTACTCGAGGGCCCGGCGCTTGAGGTCGGCGTAGAACGCCTGCGCGTCGCCGAGTGTCTGGTGCGCGGTGAAGACGGCCTCGGCGTATCGGGCGGCGAAGTCCTTTCCGTTCTCCGACGAGCCGGCCTGTACCAGCAACGGGTGGCCCTGCGGGGAGCGCGGCACGTTGAGGGCGCCGGCGACCCGGTAGAACCTCCCGATGTGCGCCGGCGGGTACACCAGGGTGGCGTCACCCCACACCCCGGCCGCCTTGTCGCCGAGGGCGGCACCATCATCCCAGCTGTCCCACAGTTTCAGCGATACCTCGACGAACTCCGCGGCGCGTTCGTAGCGCTCACGGTGCGGCGGCAGACTGTCGAGGTTGAAGTTGCGGGCGGCGTCCAGACCGGCCGTGGTGACGATGTTCCAACCGGCCCGGCCGCCGCTGATGTGGTCCAGCGAGGCGAACCGGCGGGCCAGGTTGTACGGTTCGTTGTAGGTCGTGGAGGCGGTGGCGATCAGTCCGATGTGCTCGGTCACGGCGGCGAGCGCGGTCAGCAGCACGGTCGGTTCGAGCGCGCCGGCCGGGCGGCGACCCAGGTCGTTCCAGAGCACGGGGCCGTCGGCCAGGAACAGTGAGTCCAGCTTGCCGCTCTCGGCGATGCGGGCGAGGTTGCGGTAGTGGGCGACATCGACGTGGGCGAACGGATCGGCCTCCGGAAGCCGCCACGCGGCCTCGTGGTGGCCGACGCCCATCAGGAACGCGTTGAGATGCAACCGGCCGGCTCGAATGTCGGTACCCATCAGGCGGCCGTCGGGGTGTGGCGGTCGGCCGCGGTCGGAACGCTACGCGGCCGGTGACCGGTGGGTGCGATGGTCATTGATCGTCTCCTTTAGACGGTTTGCACGACGTCGTCGTGCTCCAGGCGGGGCAGGCGGTCGGTCCAGGCGTTGCGGCCGGGGCGGCCGATGTTGACCACGAGAAGCGAGCGCAGCCGCCCGTCCGGAAAGAACTCGGCGTCGACACCGGCGGGGTCGAATCCGGCCATCGGCCCGGCGGCGAGGCCGGCGGCACGGATACCGACGATGA
>JAVHWE010000619.1:0-7905 GCA_032160285.1 Micromonosporaceae bacterium
CGGATCGCCACGGCTGGGCGATCGCGCCGGCCGCCGTGGTCCACCACGAGAGCAGGGTCAACCCCCGCTCGTACTTCCGCCAGATGTACCGGTACGGCCTCTGGAAGGTCCGGTACACCGCACGTACCGGCCACGTCCGCGCCGTCGACTTCGTACCGAGCGCGGTGCTGGCCGGCTCCGGCGCGCTCGCCGCGGTCGTGTCGCCGGCGCTGCTGCTGGCGCTTCCGGCGCTGTCGGTGGTTGAGACCCTGTTCGTCGCCGGGTACCGCCGGCCACCGGCCCGGCTGTTGCCGCTGATGCTCACCGGCTGGCTGGTGAAGAACACCGGCTGGGGGCTCGGTGTTTTCGTCGCCGTGGCGCAGCAGGCGGTACGCCCGTCGACCGCGCCCACCCGCGCGGTCGCGGCCTCGGCCACCGAGACGACCGGGTAACGGCGATGGAGATCGTCCAGGTCGCCAGCCTGTACCCGCCGCACCTGGGCGGCGCGGAACTGGTCGCCCAGCGCCTCGCCGCCATGCAGGCCGACCGGCACAACGTCACCGTCTACACCTCGAACCTGGGAGCGGCCGGCGCGCCCCGCCACGAGCGGCGGGGCCGGCTCGCGGTGTACCGCGACCGGGGCTGGCCGGTGGGCAACACCCCGGTACTGCCGGGTCTGCTGTCCCGGCTGGTCCGGCACCGGCCCACCCCGGACGTCCTGCACGTACACGCCGGCTGCGCGGTGACCCCGGAGATCGTACGGCTGGCCGAACGGTTACGTGGCACGCCCTACGTCGCGCACATGCACCTGATGGTCCAACCGTCGAGCCGCGCCGGCAAGGTGCTGCTTCCGCTGTACCAGAAGGGTTTCTTCGGCCGTTTCCTGCGCGGCGCGGCGCGTGTCATCTGCCTCACCGGCGCGATGCGCGACCAGGTGGTCGCCGCCTTCGACGTCCCACCGGAGCAGATCGCGGTGGTACCCAACGGGGTCGACACCGACCGGTTCCGGCCCGGCCCCGTCGGTCGACGTGCCGCGCGGGAGCTGCTGTTCGTCGGCCGGCTGACGGCCCAGAAGAACGTGCTGAGCGCGGTCGAGGCGATGGCGTCGCTGCCGGACGCGACGCTGCGGATCGTCGGCGACGGCGAGCAGCGTACCGAGGTGGAGCGCCGGATCGTCACCCTGGGACTGTCCAATGTGTCCGTCACGGGGCCGGCGACCGCGGCCGACCTCGTGGGGTACTACCAGCGGGCCACGGCCGTACTGCTGCCGTCGTCGCACGAGGGGCTGCCGCTGGTGCTGCTGGAAGCGATGGCCGCCGGCGTGCCCGTGGTGTGTTCGGCGCTGCCGGAGCTGGCCGAGACCGGCGGTGACGCCGTGGTGACGGTCGATCGGCCGGACGGACCCGACCTGGCCGCCGCGGTCCGGACCCTGCTCGATGACCCCGGCCGCCGCGACCGGCTGTCGCGGGCCGCCCGCCGACGGGCCACGGCCTTCGCGTGGCCGGCCGTGGCGGACGCGGTCGACCGGGTGTACGCGCAGCTCGGCCTGCCGGATCCCAACCCGACGGGGGCCGGCCGGTGACCGCCCGCCGCAACCCCCGCTGGTACGCCCTCGGCGTCGCCGGCCTCGTCGCCTCGAACGTGTTGGTGGCGACCGGAACGGCGGCCGGGCTGCGGGCCGCGGTCACCCTTCCGACCGCCGTGATCGTGCCCGGCGCCCTCGCGCTGCGGGCGCTCCGGCTACCGGCGCGCGGTTGGGACTGGCTGCTGCACGCGGTGGCGCTGTCGCTGGTCGGGCTGCTCGCGGTCGCGTTCACGGTCAGCCTGCTGCCGGGCCACCTGTTGACCCCGGCCGGTTGTCTGGTCGGTCTGGACGTGCTGGTGGTAGCGACGGCCGCGGCCGGGATACGCGCCTTCCGGGCCGACGCGCGCACGTGGCTGGGGCCGCCGGCGACCCGATCGCGGAGCCTGGCCGTGGCCGGGTGGCGCGCCCTGGTTGCCGGCGGTCTCCCCGTCGGGCTGGGCGCCGCGGCGGTCGGACTGGCCGTGGCCGGCGCCGACCGACTCAACCACGGCGGCGATGCCACGCTCGCCGTCGCCGCGCTGGCCGTGGCCACCGCCGCGCTCATCCCGGCCGCCGTCGCCGCCCGGCATCGACACACCACGGCCGCCGCGACCGGGCTGTACCTGCTCGGATTGGCCGTCCTGCTGGCGACGTCGTTGCGGGGCACCGGGGTGACCGGCCACGACATCAAAATCGAGTACCGGGTCTTCGTGGAGACCCTGCACCGCGGCTCGTGGAAACCCGGCGGGCCGTTCGCCGGCTACAACTCGTGCCTGAGCATCACCGTGCTGCCCGCCTTCCTGGCCCGGCTGCTCGGCGTCGCGCCGCTGGACGTGTTCCGGGTCTGCTTTCAGCTGCTGTTCGCCCTCGTTCCGGTCGGCGTCTTCGCGATCACGCGGCGGCTGCTCCCGGCCGGGTACGCGGTGTTCGCCGCCGGCCTGTTCGTCGCGTTCCCCACCTTCGTCAACGACATGCCCATGCTGAACCGGCAGGAGATCGCCCTGATCTTCTTCACGGTCGCGATGCTCACTCTGGTGCGGCCGGGCGCTCCGCCACGCCGCCGGGCCGTGCTGTTCACCCTGCTCGCGGTGGGGCTGACCGCGTCGCATTACACCAGCACCTACGTGGCGGCCGGCCTGCTGGCCGCGGCGTGGTCGCTGCGACAGATCCGCCGCCTGGTCCCCCGTCGCCGGTCGGCTCGGGCGCGTCAGCGGATACCGGCGGCGCACGGCGTACTCGGGCTGCCCGCCGCGCTGCTGATCGCGTTGACCATCGGCTGGGCGACGATCACCGGCAGCGCCGCGGCCCTCGGCGGCAACCTGCGTGACACCGCGTACGCGGTGGCCGCACGGGCCGGCGTGTCCTCGGCCAGCGCGCGGTACAGCCTCGTCGCGCCGGTCCGGCCGGCCACCGACGCCGAGGCGTTCCGCCGCTACGCGGCGTACCTGCGCGAGACCGGAACCGACGCGGGGGTGCCCGCCCCGCCGGCCGACTGCGCGGTCGTCCTGGACCCACCGGACGTGCTCGCCACCACGGCCGGCGGCGCGCTGCTGGAGCGGGCCGGCGTCGCGCCCGCAACGGTCAACACGACGCTCCGGCGGGCGGCGGTGGCGCTGTTCGAGGGCGGCGCGCTGGCCGGCTGCCTGCTCTGGTGGTTGCGCACCGGCCACCGTCGCGGGCGGCACCGGCGACGAAACCCCGGCCGGCAGGGCGTGCGCACCGGCGGCAACGGGCGCCGGTCCGTGGACGTGCGCCCCGAACTCGCCACCGCCGCCGTGGTCCTGCTGGCCGCGACCGTGGCGGCACCCCAGCTGTCGGACAGCTACGGTCTGCTCCGGCTGTACCTGCAGTTGCTGGTGGTGCTGGCGCCCGCCGTGCTGCTCGCGGTCGTGACCGGCCTGCGGCTGGTGTTCGGGGCCGGCCGGCGCTGGCGTCGCGCCGCGCTCGACGCCACGGTGGCCGCGGTCGCGGTCGGCTGCCTGCTCACCACGACCGGTCTGGTACCGAAGGTGACCGGCGATTTCCCGCCGCAGCTCAACCTCACCAACGCCGGCCCGTACTTTCGGGCCTACTACGCGACGCCGGACGACGTGGCCGCGATGCGGTGGGTCACGGCCAACGTCGCCGGGCGCGGCTACGTGATCGCCGACAGCCGGGATTCGGCGAACCTGCGCGCGATGACGCCGCTGTACCCGCTGGAGGGCCTGCTGCCGGGTGCCGTACCGGCCGACGGCTACCTGGCGGTCAGCAGCCCGGACGGCCGGTCCGCGGTCGCGATGGCGGTCCTGGGTGACCGGGTGCTGCGGTACACGTTTCCGCTCGGCTGTGTGACGGCGGACCGGACCCTGCGGTATGTGGCCGGGCCGCGGCGGATCTACGGCCCCGTCACGGGGACGGTGCCCCAGTGAACGATCCCGTGACGGCGTGGCGGCTCCGGCCGCCCCGCGAACGCACCGCCGACGAACGCACCGCCTTCGACCGGGTCGGCGAGCGAAACCCGGCCCGGCCCGAGCCGACCTGGAGCATTCTGCACGTGATCAACATGGGTACCACGTGCGGCGGCGCGGAACGCGTGGTGGCCGACGTGGCCGCCGCCCAGCGGGCCGCCGGACACCGCGTGCACGTCCTCTCCAGCGACCTGCCCGGCAGCGGTACCCCGTTCAGCGACCTGACCTGGCACCAGCCGGCCACCGGCAGCCTCGCGGCCCGGGTACGCGGCCAGCTGCGCAACCCGGCCGCCCGGCTGGCCCTCGCCGACGCCGTCGAGCGGTACCACCCGGACGTCGTACACCTGCACACCGTCGGCCTGGTGGCACCGGCCACGCTGGCCGTGCTGGCCGCAACCCCGACGGTTCTGACGGTGCACGGGCCGGAACCGTTCATCCGGGCGACCGGCCGCTGGTGCCTACCGGCCCGTTACTTCCGCCGGGCCGACGCCGGTGCGGCCGCGCTGACCTGGCGCGGGTGGATGGTGGCGACCGGTACGAACTGGTTGGTCGCTCGGGCGTGGCGGCGCGGGTTGCGGGTGGTTGACGTGTACACCGCGCCCAGCCGGTACCTGGCCGGCCTCGCCGCGCGCGAGCTGGGACCGGTCCGCCTGGTCCCCAACGGCCTGGACGGGCCCAGCGGCGTGGACGGGCCGGCCGGGGCGGGCGGGGCCGCCGGGGCCGCCGGGGCGGCGTCGGTACCGGGTCCGGCCGCACCCGAGCGCGCCGGCGCCACCCGGCCCCGCCTGCTGTTCGTCGGGCGGCTGGAGCATGTCAAGGGCGTACAGGTGTTGCTGGCCGCGCTCCCCGCGGTGCTGGCCCGACACCCGGACACGGTACTGACGGTCTGCGGCTCCGGCCCGCTGGAGGCCGCGCTGCGCGAACGGGTCGACCGCCTCGGGTTGACGTCGTCGGTCGAATTCGTCGGCTGGCTGCCCCACCACCAGTTGGCCGGGCGGCTCGCCGACGCCGACGTCGTGGTCGTACCGTCGTTGGCCCCGGAGGCGTTCGGGCTCACCTGTCTGGAGGCGATGGCGGCCGGTGCCCCGGTGGTGGCGTCCGCGGTCGGCGGCCTACCCGATCTCGTACGGCCCGGGGTGACCGGCGAACTGGTAGCGCCCGGCGACCCGGCGGCCCTGGCCGGGGCGGTCGACGGACTGCTCGCCGACGAGGTCCGTCGCCGCCGGCTGGGTCGGGCCGGCCGACGGCGGGCCGCCCGCTTCACCATGACCGCGCAGCTCGCCCGGATCGCGGACACCTACGCCGACGCGATCGCGATCCACCGCGCCCGGTCCGCCCCACCTCCACCGGCGCGGTCGCCAGCGCGAGCAGCACCCGCGGCATGCGCGACACCCCCGGTGCCGGATCCGAAGGCCGGTCGACCCCGACAGTCCCGTATCGGCGGCGTTCGCGCGACGCCGAGCGACAGCCTGCTGCGCAATTCCGCGCTGCTGCTGCTGGCGACCGTCGAGCTGGCCGCCGGCGGGTTCGTCTTCTGGCAGCTGGCCGCCCACCTGTTCACTCCGGCACGGGTCGGCTGGGCCGGCGCGCTGATCTCCGCGTCGACGCTGGTCGCCAACCTGGCCCTGGTCGGCACGAACAACTCACTGATCCACTACCTGTACCGGTGGCCGGACCGGGCCCGTACGGTCAACACCGGCCTGACCGTGGTGGTCTGCGCCGCGCTGGTCGGCTCCGTCGGGTTCGTGGCGGGGGTCCCGCTGTTCGCACCGCAACTGGCCGGCGTGCGCCGACCGGCGGTGGCGGTGGCTTTCGTCGCGCTGACCATCGTCGGTGCGGCCGGCCTGTTCTACGACAACGTGTTCATCGCGTTGCGGCGCAACGGGTACCTGCTCAGCCGCAACACCGTGGTCGTCGCGCTGCGACTGGCGCTGCCGGCGGTACTGGTGGGTCTCGGCGCGTTCGGCGTCTTCGCCGCGTACTGGGGGGCTCTGGCGCTGGCGCTCCCGCTGTACCTGCTGCTGTTGGGCGGCCCGCTCGGGTTGCCGCCGCGGCTGACGCTGGCCGGCGACCGGCTCCGCGCGATGTGGCGGTACTCGGCCGGGAACTACCTCGCCACCTCGATCCTGATGATGCCGAGCCTGCTGATGCCGGTACTGGTCGCACAGCGGGTCGACCCGGGCCACGCGGCGCTGTACTACATCTCATCTCTCATCGCCAGCGTCCTGGTGTTCGTACCGCAGGCCACCTGCCGCAGCTTCTTCGCCGAGATCGCGCACGACCCGCGGCGGCTCCGCGCCGACCTGCCCATGCTGCTCACCCTGACGATCGGGCTCCAACTGCCGCTGCTGGCGGCCATTTCCATCGCCGGCCGACCGGTACTGGCACTGTTCGGCGCCGCGTACGTACGGGCGTACCCGCTGCTGGTGGTTTTGGCCCTGACGAGTGCGCTCAGTTCGGTCGGGTTCGTCGGCAGCACGCTGCTGCTGATCTCGGGCCGGGTCCGTCCACTGTGTCAGCTCTCCGCGGCGGCCTGCGCGGTGTCGCTGCTCGGCGGGTATCTGCTGGCGGATCGGGGGCTGATCTGGATCGGCGGCTCCACGCTGGCCGGCGAGGTGATTCTCGCCGCCGGGTACAGCGTGGTGATCGCGGCGACCCTGCGCGATCGGCCGGTCGGCGGCCGCGCCCCGGTCCGGCGGAAACGATGAGGTACCCGTTGGCACCGGACCTGACCCGGACAGCCGCCAGCCGGCTCCTGGCCGCGACGTCGCGGTGGTGGCGGCGGGCCCTGGTGGCGCGGGCGGTGGACGCGGCCGGCCTGATGTCCGGGCGCCGGTTGATGATCATCGCGCCACACCCCGACGACGAGACGCTCGGCTGCGGCGCGCTCATCGCCCGCGCCCGTGCGAACGGCGACGCGGTGACGGTCGTGGTCGCCACCGATGGCCGGCACAGTACCCGGTCGGCGGTGCTGTCCCCGGCGGCGCTGGCGAGGGTACGGGCGGACGAACTTCGCCTGGCCTGCCGGGGACTCGGCGTACCCGCCGCCGACCTGGTGGTCCTCGGCTGGGAGGACGGCAGCCTCGCCACCCGCATGCCGCAGTTGACCGGCCGGTTCGCGGAGCTGATCGCCGAGCGCCGGGCGGAGGTGATCCTGGTGCCCTGCGCCGAGGACGAGCACCCCGACCACCGCGCGGTGTACCGGGCGGCGCTGCGGGCCGTCGAGCGTCAGGCCGGGTCGTGCCTGCTGGTCGGGTACCCGGTGTGGACCTGGGCGCACGCGCCGTGGTTCGTCGATGCCGGCGCGCCGCGCGGGTGGCGCGGCTGGCTGGGCCGGCGCGGCTGGCTGGGCCGCCTCGGCTGGTCGGCGTACCAGTTGCTGGTGGGCGGCTGGATCCGGGTCGGTTGCGGGCCGTACCTCGGGGCCAAGCGGACGGCGGTGGCGGCCTACGCCAGCCAGACCACCAACCTCACCGGCGAGGCGTCGTGGCGGCACCTGTCGCCGGAGTTCGTGTCGCTGTTCCTCCAGCCGGCGGAGGTCTTCCGACCGGTACCGGCCGGCCGTCGGGCCGGTGCGTGACGATGCTGTCATTCCAGACCCTGTACTCCGGCCCGGCTCTCGACGCGATCGCCGCCGACTGGAGCGACCTGGACGAGCGGGCCCCCTCGGCGATGCCGTTTCTCGCGTACGGCTGGCTGACCGCGTACTGGACGGTTTTCGGCGAGTCGGGCTCGCTGCGCGTGTGCTGCGTTCGCGACAGCGGTGGCCGGCTTGTCGCCGCCGCGCCGCTGCGGTTGCGGCGACGGCGCGGACTGTCGGTGCTGACGCCGCTCTCGGCGGAGCTGGCCGACTTCAGCGACGTCCTGCTCGATCCGACGGTGGACGGCGCGGCCGACGCCCTCGCCGCCGGCCTG
>JAVHWE010000005.1:0-6033 GCA_032160285.1 Micromonosporaceae bacterium
AGCTGTGCCCGCCGCCGCCGCAGGACGCCGGCAGCGGCGCGCCGGTCCCGCCGCCACCGGCCGGCCCGCGGACCGTCGACAGCGACTCCGGCATCTCGTACCAGGCGTTCAGCGGGCCGTGGCTGCCGTGGCACGACGTGTGGACCAAGGGCACGCTGCGGGTGGCCTACCAGACCGGGCAGTTCTTCGTCACCGAGCGGTACATCGATCGCGACGGGCTGCCCAGCGAGTATCTCGCGTCGATCCTGTCCGGTTCGGTGCCGGCGGCCAACAACGACGCGCTCTCCCTCGACCTGCAGTGCACGGGTCGGCAGGTGGCCGCGGACGTGCGGGCCGAGTACTACCCCCGGCCCAACACGATGGATCTGATCCGCGATAAGCAGACGACCCTCGGCGGGCGCCCGGCCTGGGTGACCACCTTCCGGATGCACTTCCACCAGTCCGGGCTGCGGGCCACCGACGAACTGGTCGGCGTCGCGCTGGTCGACGTGGGCCGGCCACGGGCGGCGATTCTGTACGTGTCGATCCCCGGCACCAACCACGAATACGACAATGTGGTGGACAGCGTGCTGGACTCGGTCCGGCCGACGGGATGACCCGGATGATCGGGCCGACGGCCGGACGCGGCCGGGACCGGTTAGTGTCGCAGGCGTGCCAGTTCGCCATGCCGTTCGGATCCCGGCCACCACGTACCCCGTCGAGCGCCTGACGTTGCCGTGCGGCCTGCGGGTCGTCCTCGCGCCGGATCGGAGCGCCCCCGTCATCGGTGTCGCCGTCGTCTACGACGTCGGCATCCGGTCCGAGCCGCAGGGGCGTACCGGGTTCGCCCACCTGTTCGAGCACCTGATGTTCCAGGGCTCGGCGAACCTGGAGAAGCTGGCCCACTTCCGGCACGTCCAGGGCTCGGGGGGCACCTTCAACGGGTCGACCCACTTCGACTACACGGACTACTTCGAGACGCTGCCCGCCAACGCCCTGGCGCGGGCGCTCTTCCTCGAGGCCGACCGGATGCGGGGTCCCCGGCTCACCGAGGAGAACCTGCGCAACCAGGTCGACGTGGTCAAGGAAGAGATCCGGGTCAATGTCCTGAACCGGCCGTACGGCGGTTTTCCCTGGTTGAAGCTGCCGCCGGTCATGTTCGACACGTTCCCCAACGCCCACGACGGGTACGGGTCGTTCGTCGACCTTGAGTCGGCGACCGTGGCCGACGCCGAGGAGTTCTTCCGGCGGTACTACGCGGTCGGCAACGCCGTGCTGACGGTCGCCGGCGACTTCGACACGGCGACCGCCACGAAGCTGATCGAGGAACACTTCGGTGACGTACCACCGCGCAAGGCGCCCCGACGCCCCGACTTCACCGAGCCCGACCTGACCGGTGAGCGGCGCGAGTCCTACGTCGACCGGCTGGCCCCGATGCCGGCGGTCGCCGCCGCGTGGCGGGTCCCGGACCCGATCTCCGACCTCACCCGGTACCTGCCGTACGTGGTCCTCGCCGAGGTCCTCACCGACGGCGACGCGTCGCGACTGGTCGACCGGATGGTCCAGCGCGACCGCAGCGTCACCAGCCTCGGCGGGTACATCGGTTTCATGGGTGAGCCGTTCGCGGTGCGCGACCCGACCGCGCTGGTCCTGCAGGCGCACCTGCCCCCCGACGGTGACGTGAACCGGGTGTTGGCCACGATCGACGAGGAGTGTCGGCGGATCGCGACCGACGGGCTCGCCGCCGAGGAGCTGACCCGGACCCAGGCCCGGATGGCCACCCACCTGCTGCGCGACTCCGACGCGGTACTGGGGCGTGGGCTCCAGATGGCCGTCCTCGAACAGCAGCGGAGCGCGCCGGAGCTGGTCAACGAGTTACCGAGGCTGATTGCCGAGGTGACCGAGGAGCAGATCCTGGTCGCCGCCGCGACGTTGACCGCGGACCGGCGGGCCAGCGTCGAGGTCATCGCGGGAGGTGACGCCCGGTGAGGCCGCTGCCTCCGCTCGGCCCGAACCGGCCGTTGAAGCTGCCCAAGACCGTGGAGCGCACGCTGTCCAACGGGCTGACCGTGATCGCGATCCGCCGGTCCGCGGTTCCGCTGGTCGAGGTCCGGCTGCGGTTGCCGTTCGCCAGGGCGAACACCGCCCGGGCCGCCGTCCTGACCCAGACCCTGCTCTCCGGTACGGACCAGCTGTCCGCCGTCGAGATCGCCGCCGAACTGCAGAAGGTCGGCGGCGGGCTGTCCGCGGGCGCCGACCCCGACCGGCTGATGGTGTCGGGCAACTCGCTCGTCGCCGGGCTCGACCGGCTGTTGCAGATCATGGCGTCGGTGCTCACCGATGCGGTATATCCGGGCAGCGAGGTGACGACCGAGCGCGACCGCCTGGCCAACCGGATCCAGGCCGCCCTGAGCCAGCCGTCGCACCTGGCCCGCGAGGCGCTGCTCAAACGCATCTACGGCCGTCACCCGTACGCGGTGCAGACGCCCACCCCGAAGCAGGTTCGCGCGGTCACCCCGGGTGTGCTGCGCACCCTGCACGCCGCCCGGGTCCATCCGGCCGGCGCCGCGCTGGTGATCGTCGGTGACATCGCGCCGGAGCGGGCGATCGACGCCGCCGAGCGGGCATTGTCGGCCTGGGACGGCAACGGCAAGGACGTCGAGCTGCCGCCGATTCCGCCGCTGCACCCCGGCCCGCTGACGCTGGTGGACCGGCCCGACGCGGTGCAGTCGTCGCTGCGCCTGGCGTTGCCGGCGGTCACCCGTACCCACCCCGACCACGCCGCGCTGCAACTGGCCAACCTGGTCTTCGGCGGGTACTTCTCGTCGCGCTGGGTGGAGAACATCCGCGAGGACAAGGGGTACACGTACGGCCCGCACTCGATGATCGAGCACGCCGCGGCCGGGTCGACGCTGGTGGTGGCCGCCGAGGTGGCCACGGAGGTGACCGCCCCGGCGATGTTGGAGACGCTGTACGAGCTGGGCCGGCTGGCCAGCCTGCCGCCGCGCGAGGACGAGTTGGAGCAGGCCCGCCAGTACGCGCTGGGCACCCTCCAGCTCGGCATGTCGACGCAGTCCGGGCTGGCCAGCCTCGCCAGCACGTACGCGGGCTTCGGCCTGCGCCTGGACTACCTCGCCGAGCACGCCGTCCGGCTGGCCAAGGCCACCCGCGACGACGTCGCCGTCGCCGCCGCCCGGTACCTGGCCCCCGCCCGGGCCGCCGGCGTCGTCCTCGGCGACGCCGAAAAGATCGAGGCACCCCTGGCCGCGCTCACCCCGGTCCGCAAGGAGGGCGACCCCACCGGCGGATAGCGTCGCGGGTCCCACCCGGCGTCCATGACAACCCGGGCCCGGCGCGGCCCGGCACCGGCGATCCGTTCGCAGGAAAGGGAGGCCGACGATGAGCGAGCCAGCCGACGGCCGGGTGGTTATCACCGATCCGGTCGCGGTGGCGGCCGACGCCGACGCGATGGCGCTCGCCGCGCTGCGGCCGTTGCGGTTGCCGCCGGGCGCTCGACCGGGGCCGCCGGTCGGCGCCGGGATCGACCGGGCGGCCCACCGCCGTACCGACGAGGCGTGGCTGGCACGGGCCTGGTCGCAGGCCCTGGTGGTGGTCGTCGACGACGGGCGCGCGCTGGTCCGCGCCGACGTGCCCGGGCTGCTGCTGGCGCCCTCGGCCGAGGTCGGCGCGGGTGAGCGGTACTTCCTCGGTACCGACGAGCAGGGCCGGCCGTACTTCGCCGTCCGGGGCGCGATCACCGCCCCGCCCGGTACCCGCAAGGCCAACATCCGTGAGCTCGGTCACCTTCTCGACGAGCCGGACGCCGGGCTGTTCATCACCGCCGTGGCGCTGTCCAACTGGCACGACCGGCACGGGTTCTCGCCGCGTACCGGCCGGCCGACGCGCGCCGCACAGGGCGGCTGGACCAGGGTCACCGAGGACGGCGAGACGCTGTTCCCCCGTACCGATCCGGCGGTGATCGTCCTGGTCAACGACGGCGTGGCCGGCCCGGACGGCCGTTGCCTGCTGGGCCACAACGTGGCCTGGACCGTCGGCAACTGGACCCGGCGCTACTCCTGCCTGGCCGGCTTCGTGGAGCCCGGCGAACCGGCCGAGGCGACGGTGGCCCGAGAGGTGGCCGAGGAGGTCGGCGTGACGGTCCGGGACGTGGCGTACGTGGCCAGCCAGGCGTGGCCGTTCCCAGGTTCGTTGATGCTGGGTTTCCAGGCGGTCGCCGACCCGTCCCAGCCGGTACGGGTCGACCGCGAGGAGATCGCCGACGCGCGTTGGTTCAGCCGTACCGAGATCGCTCGTTGCCTGTCCGGTGAGGCGACGGACTTCGGCCTGCCGATGGCGGCCTCGATCGCGAACTACCTGGTACGCGCCTGGCTCGGTGCGTTGCCGCTCAATACGTTGCCGCTCAGTGCGTTGCCGCCGCGGCCAGCTGGGCCTTGACCTCGACGATTGTCGGGTTCGTCAGGCTCGTCCCGTCCGGGAAGCGGATCGTCGGTACGGTCTGGCTGCCGCCGTTGGCGTTCATCACGAACTCGGCGGCCTCCTCATCCTGTTCGATATCGACCACCGCATATTCGATCGCCTCCCGGTCGAACTGGGACTTGAGTCGCCGGCAGTAGCCGCACCACTGGGTCGAGTACATGATGATCATGAACGTTGCCTCCCCTGCAAACGGTCCACGGTCAGGCTATGCCAGGAACGTCGGATGCGGCTGACATGATGCCTAGCTGTGGTGGATCCCTCAGCGGCGGCCGACGCCGTCCTCGCCGGGTTGGATGACGAGCAGCGGGCCGCGGTCTCGGCGGCGGCCGGCCCGGTCTGCGTGCTGGCCGGCGCGGGCACCGGCAAGACCCGGGCGATCACCCACCGGATCGCGTACCGGGTGCTCAGCGGCGAGGTCCGACCGCAGCATGTCCTCGCCGTGACGTTCACCACCCGGGCCGCCGCACAGCTGCGCGCCCGGCTGGTCGCCCTCGGCGTGCCGGGGGTACAGGCCCGTACCTTCCACGCCGCCGCCCTGCGCCAGCTGCGGTACTTCGCGCCGCGCCTGTTCTCCGGAGGTGCGCTGCCCGAGGTCATCGACACCAAGGCCAGGCTGGTCGGGCTGGCCGCGGCCCGGTGTGGGGTCCGGGCCGACCGCACGACCGCCCGGGACCTGGCCGGTGAGATCGAATGGGCCAAGTCGTCGCTGGTCGAGCCGGGGGAGTACCCCGTCGCGGCGGCCAAGGCCGGCCGCGAACCCCCGCTCGACGCGGCCAAGGTCGCCGAGGTGTTCGACGCGTACGAGCGGTTGAAGCGGTCCGGCGGGGTGATCGACTTTGAGGACCTGCTCCGTAGCGCGGTCTGGGCGATGGCCGAGCACGCCGACGTCGGTGACCAGATCCGGGCGCAGTACCGGCACTTCGTCGTCGACGAGTACCAGGACGTCAACCCGCTGCAGGAGCGGCTGCTGCAGACGTGGCTGGACGGGCGGGACGACCTGACCGTGGTCGGCGACGCCAGCCAGACGATCTATTCGTTCACCGGCGCCACGTCGAGTTACCTGATCGACTTTCCCCGCCGGTACCCGGAGGCGACCGTGGTCCGGTTGGTGCGCGACTACCGGTCCACCCCGCAGGTGGTGGGGCTGGCCAACGAGGTGATCGCGCAGGCCCGGGGTGAGCTGGCCCGGCTGCGGCTGACGCTGGTCGGCCAGCGTCCCAACGGGCCCGAACCGGACCTGCGGGTGTTCGCCGACGAGCAGACCGAGGCGGCGGCGGTGGCGAGGCGGTGCGC
The DNA here is from genome assembly GCA_032160285.1 of Micromonosporaceae bacterium. Lineage (GTDB taxonomy): Bacteria > Actinomycetota > Actinomycetes > Mycobacteriales > Micromonosporaceae > Planosporangium. Next base: position 5,770 of record JAVHWE010000005.1, read on the forward strand.
CGAGATGATAAGCGCCGGGACGCCGCCGAGCGAGATCGCGGTACTGTTCCGGGTCAACGCCCAGTCGGAGAGCTACGAGGACGCGCTGGCCGAGGCGGGAGTCCCGGCGGTGGTCCGGGGCGCCGAACGCTTCTTCGAGCGGGCGGAGGTCCGGCAGGCGATGGTGGCGATCAGGGCGGCGGCTCCCGGTACCCCGCCCGGCACCCCGCTGCGGGAGGCGGTGGTGGCCGCGCTCGACGCGGTCGGCTGGCGGCCCGACGCACC
>JAVHWE010000074.1:0-11833 GCA_032160285.1 Micromonosporaceae bacterium
GAGCATGTCGCAGAGGATGCCGTCGGCGAGAACCTGGTCCATCCGTACCACCGGGGTGGCCCGGCCGGCGAGTGCGGGGGGTACCGGTACCGGCCGGTCCAGCGACGCGACCAGGTCGGTACCGACCACCATCCGGGCCTGGGCGACCGTGGTGTCCCGGACCGAGCCGATCACCGACACGCCGTAGGTGGCCAGGGCCATCGGCAGCGCGATCGCCCCGGTCAGCACGGCGCCGGCGGTCGCCTCGCGGCCCAGCCGCCGCCAGGCGAGCAGCGTGGCCGGCCGGCCCGCGGCCGGCGGTCGTCCGGCGGTCCGGCGGACCCGCCAGCGCACGGCGACCAACCCGAGCCGGGCCGCGAACGCCGTCACGCCGACGATCAACAGGATCGGCACCACCAGCAGCCGCGCAGGTACGTGTGCGACCGACCCCACCGCGTCGGGCCCGGTATCGAGCAGTTCCGTGTCCCCGCTGAGCGCTCGCCAGGCGAGCGCGCCGGCGGCCACCAGCGACAGCTCCCAGGGGATGTGGTGGGCCCGGAGCCGGCGGACCGGTCGGCGCCGGTCGGTGAGGGTCCGGCAGGCCGCGGTGGCGACGGCGACGACCACGGCCAGCGCCGCGGCGAACGCGGCGGCGGTCGCCAGCGCGGCGGAGGATACCGCCTCGGTCGACAGTCGGGCGTCCGGCCCGACCGCTCCGACCAGCAGCCATGCGCCCAGCCCACCGGTACCGGCGCCGACGGCCAGCGCGGTCACCGCCTCGGTGCCGGCCTTGAGCCCCAGGCCGCCGGCTCCGACCCCGTGCGCCGCGAGTACCCGCAGCTCACGGCCCCGTCGCTGGGCCCAGAACACGGTGGCCGCGGCGACCACCAGCAGGCCGACCGCCACACCGGTGACGGTGATCGGCACCACCGGCGGCAGCAGGCCGGCCCGGACCAGGTGGGCGCGGGCCACGAAGTTCGGCAGCCGGGTACGGAACTCGGTGCGATACCCACCGGTGTCGGGGCGGTTGCGCAGCCGGGTGCCGGCCCGGGTGGCCGTCGCCGCGAGGGTCTGCGCCGCGCCGATCGACATCCGGTCCGGCGAACGCACCGCGTACTCGGTCCAGTACGCGCTGCCCAGGCCACCGAACGCGGCGCCGAGCCGGTCGAGGAGGGCCGCGTCGGCGAGCACGGTGGGGGCTACCCGGTCCTCGGTTCCCGATGCCCCCTGCCAGGTACCGCGCAGGCTGCACCAGTACCGGTCCGGCGGGGCGGCCCGCAGATCGGTGTAGACGCCGGCGACGGGTACCGACACCGGCGTCGGCGGCGCGTTGCGGACCGGGTTGTTGCGCGCCAGGTTGTCGGTGCCGGGGGCCAGCGTCACCCGATCGCCGGCCCGGACCCCGTACTCGGCGGCCAGGCCGTCGGTCAGCCAGACCCCGGCGGCGGCATCCGGTTGGCTGGCGGCCCGGGCGCCGGTGAGGTGGTCGCGGAAGCCGGTACGGCTGATCAGGTTGATCGGCAGCGGACCGTGGCGACCGCCGGCCAGGGCGACCGTCGTCGCGAGGGTCTCCACCGGGGCGGTCAGGCCGCGCGCCCCGGCCGCGGCCTCGACGGCCCGTCGCTGTCGGTCGGTCGGGCGTTCGCCCGATTCCGCCGAGCCGGCGGCGGCATCGGCGAAGTACACCCCCGAGTGCACCGAGATCGCGCTGTCCCACGGGCACGCGGTAGCCAACTGGCGGTGCAGGGTGGCGTCCTGTGCCGCGGCCAGAAACAGCGGCGCGGCGGCCGCCGGCAGTGCCGCGACGAGCCCGGCGGCGGCGAGCGCCACCGCCACCCCGGGCCGGCGCAGCAGCAGACGTGGTCCCCGCCGCCACGGTCTGAGCCACACCAGCACGCCCGTACCTCCGGCATCGACGATCACGACACTGACAGGTGGACCCGCCGGTCGCCGGTGCCGGCCGCCTGGCCGCCTCAACCGATACCGAACCGTGTTGTTGCGGTGTGGCGGCGTCCGTGTCCTGATGCGGCACTTCGCACGTCCGCTGGCCCCCTGCCGGTTACGGTCGGACCGGAGGGCTATTCTGCCCAACAGGCACGACCGGGCCTGCCCTATCGGGCCCGGTGCGACGTGCAGTTAGCGCTGGTAACCAGCACAGGAGGCCATTCGTGACCACCGTCGCCCCGAAGCCGATCGTCACTCGGCCGTGGCCGGTCCACCAGCCCACGAGAGGCTCGGCGTTCACGCGGTTGTTGCGCACGACGGACGCGAAGCAGATCGGGATCATGTACCTGGTCACGTCCTTCGCGTACTTTGTGATCGGTGGGTTCCTGGCGTTGATCATGCGCGCCGAGCTGGCCCGGCCCGGTCTGCAGTTGCTCTCCACCGAGCAGTACAACCAGCTCTTCACCATGCACGGCACGATCATGCTGCTGTTCTTCGCCACCCCGATCGTGTTCGCGTTCGCGAACTACATCGTGCCGCTGCAGATCGGCGCGCCGGACGTGTCGTTTCCCCGGCTGAACTCGTTCGCGTACTGGCTGTACTTCTTCGGGAGCACGCTGGCGCTGGCCGGGTTCGTCACGCCGGACGGTGCCGCCGACTTCGGCTGGTTCGCCTACGCGCCGCTCAACAGCGTGGTGCACTCGCCGGGCGCTGGCGCGGACCTGTGGATCATCGGACTGGCGATCTCCGGCCTCGGTACCATCCTCGGCGCGGTCAACATGATCACGACGATCCTGACGCTGCGCGCCCCCGGCATGACGATGTTCCGGATGCCGATCTTCACCTGGAACATCATGGTCACCAGCCTGCTGGTGCTGATGGTCTTCCCGATCCTGGCCGCCGCGCTGCTGGCGTTGCTGGCCGACCGGCAGCTCGGTGCCCACGTCTACGACTCGCGGACCGGCGGCCCGATGCTCTGGCAGCATCTGTTCTGGTTCTTCGGCCACCCCGAGGTCTACATCGTGGCCCTGCCGTTCTTCGGCATCATCACCGAGGTCATCCCGGTGTTCAGCCGCAAGCCCGTCTTCGGGTACAAGGGACTGGTGGGCGCGACCATCGCGATCGCCGCGCTGTCGATGAGCGTGTGGGCGCACCACATGTTCGTCACCGGTCAGGTGCTGCTGCCGTTCTTCTCGTTCCTGAGCTTCCTCATCGCGGTGCCGACCGGCATCAAGTTCTTCAACTGGATCGGCACCATGTGGCGGGGCCAGATCTCGTTCGAGACCCCGATGCTGTTCGCGCTCGGCTTCCTGGTGACGTTCCTGTTCGGGGGCTTGTCCGGCGTCCTGCTCGCCGCGCCGCCGATCGACTTCCACGTCTCCGACACGTACTTCGTGGTCGCGCACTTCCACTACGTGCTGTTCGGGACGATCGTGTTCGCCGTCTTCGCCGGGATCTACTTCTGGTTCCCGAAGATGACCGGCCGGATGCTCGACGAGCGCCTCGGCAAGGTGCACTTCTGGCTGACGATGATCGGCTTCCACACCACCTTCCTGGTCCAGCACTGGCTGGGCACGAAGGGGATGCCGCGTCGGTACGCCGACTACCTGCCCACCGACGGCTTCACGGTGTTGAACTCGATCTCCACGATCGGCGCGTTCATCCTCGGCTCGGCGACCCTGCCATTTCTGTACAACGTGTGGAAGTCGTACAAGAGCGGCGAGGTGGTGGAGGTCGACGATCCGTGGGGGCACGGCGCCTCGCTGGAGTGGGCCACCTCGTGCCCGCCGCCGCTGCGCAACTTCGACCGGATGCCGCGGATCCGCTCCGAGCGACCCGCGTTCGACCTCAAGTTTCCGGAGCTCGCACCGGGCGCCTCGCTGCGTGCCCCGCCGGAGGGCGGCGCCAAGCCGCTCACCTCGGAGGTCCGCGGCGGTGCCTCGTACGAGGAGGACACCTCCGGCGAGAGCTAGCTTGCGGAGATCCTCAATGTCGTAGGTCTTGGACAGTCGCGCCCGCAGGGTCGCGCAACTGTCCAAGACCGACGTGAAAGCTAGGCGACCCGGGACGCGGACGAGCTGGCCCGCGGCTTGGCGACCTGTGGTGAGACGTCTGGTTCGACCGGTACGCCGAGCATTTCGGCGACGCCGACCACCGTGAACAGCTTGACGATGAACGGGTTCGCTTCGATCACCCGGAACCCGACCCTCATGTCGGCGCAGATGCGTGCGGCCACCACGATCGTGCCGACGCCGGTAGAGTCGAGGAAGGTCACGCCGGCCAGGTTGATGATGATCATGTCGACATCGCCGGCGCCGAGCACCGCCGAGATCGTGCCCCGCAGTTCCAGGGCGGTGATGTAGTCGACTTCTCCATGAAGCGCGATCACGGCTTCCCGCCCACGCTGCCGGCAGGTCTCGATCGACAGGCTCAAAACGTCGCCTCCCGCATACGGTCACCCTATCGGGTGGCCTCCTTGAGGTGTCGCCAGCGTAGCCGATTTAGGTCGGTTTCGCTACGGTGCGTATAGCGACCGGTTACGTAGTGCTTACTGGGAGTTTTCCTACTCCCGCGCCACTGATCGCCCCTCCAGGATTACCCCTGCGGCGACCATGCCCGTCAGTGCGTCATTCACCGTAGCCTGCGTCACACCAGCTGTCATGTCCAGCAGTACGGTCGTATCGAAGCCCTCCTGAATCGCGTCGAGCGCGGTGGCCCGCACACAATGGTCGGTCGCGATGCCCACCACGTCAACCGCGTCGACCCCGCGCATCCGCAACCAGGCGGCCAGGCGGACGCCGCCGGCATGTCCCTCAAATCCGGAGTACGCCGCGGCGTGGTCACCCTTGGTGAAGACCGCCTCGATCCGGTCGGTGTCCAGGCTGGGGTGGAAGTCCTGGCCGGCCGTGCCGACGACACAGTGCACCGGCCAGCTGTCGACATAGTCCGGTGGATCGCCGAAGTGCGCACCGGGGTCGATGTGATGGTCCTGGGTGGCGACCACGTGAGCCCACCGGCCAGCGGGCCCGGCCGCCGTAGTGGAGCCGGCGGCGTTCGCGGCCAACGCCGTCGAGATGGCCGCCGCCACCGCCGCCCCGCCGCCGACCGCGAGCGAACCGCCCTCGCAGAAGTCGTTCTGCACGTCGACGATGATCAACGCGCGGGTCATCCGTCGGCCCCCGGGGGTACGCAGTTCACCGGGATCGCCGGCTCGCCCTGCGAGAGCTTGAGACCCTCCCACGGGATCGCGATCAGACAGTTGCGCAGGTGGGTCCGCGCCTGCGCCAGCGTCGGCAGGTCGGCGACCGCCTCACCGCCACGCACGAACGCCCGTTGCAGCCGCCGGTCGTGCGGCATCGCCACCGGCTCCCCCTGCGGTACGACCACCTCCTCGACGGCGGTACCGGTCGGCTTGTGCCGGCGTACCGCGGTCTTGCGGCCGCCGACCGTCGCCTTGTTCTCCGATCGCTTCACCACCGGCTTTCCCTCCACCTCGACCAGCTTGTACACCATCCCAGCGGTGGGCGCGCCGGAGCCGACCACGACCGCGGTACCCGCGCCGTACACGTCCACCGGCTCGGCGGCCAGCGCGGCGATCGCGTACTCGTCCAGGTCCCCGGAAACGACGATCTTGGTCTCTGTCGCGCCCAGCTCGTCGAGCAGGTCGCGGGACTGCTGGGCCAGGATCGACAGGTCGCCGGAGTCGATCCGGACGGCCCACAGGTCGGGGCCGGCGACCGCGATCGCGTTGCGGATGCCCTGGGTGATGTCGTAGGTGTCGACCAGCAACGTGGTCTGCTTGCCCAGCGCCGCGACCTGCGACGCGAACGCGGTCAACTCGTCGTCGTGCAGCAGGGTGAACGCGTGCGCGGCGGTACCGGCGGTCGGGATGCCGTACCGCCGGCCGGCCGCCAGGTTCGAGGTGGACGCGAAGCCGGCCAGGTAGGCCGACCGGGCCGCCGCCACCGCCGCCTCGTCATGGGTACGCCGGGAGCCCATCTCCACCAGCGGCCGCCCCCGTGCGGCGGTGACCATCCGGGCCGCCCCGGCGGCGACGGCACAGTCGTGGTTGAGGGTGGACAGGATCAGCGTCTCCAGTACGACGCACTCGGCGAAGGTGCCGGACACGGTGAGGATCGGCGACATTCCGAAGAACAGTTCACCCTCGGCGTACCCGTCGATGTCCCCGCTGAACCGGTACGTCGACAGCCAGTCGGCGGTCACCCCGTCGACGACGCCGGTGTCGCACAGGAACGCCACCAGATCCGGGGCGAACCGGAACTGGTGGAGCCGTTCGACGATCCGGGCGGTACCGGCGACCACGCCGTACCGGCGGCCCGGCGGCAGCCGGCGGGCGAACACCTCGAACACGCAGCGCCGGTCGGCGGTACCGTCGCGGAGCGCGGCCGACACCATCGTCAGCTCGTAACGATCGGTGTGCAGTGCGGTGTCGGTGGTTACCTGGCCGGCGTTCACAGCGCCGAGCCTACGGCGCGTCGGCCGGGACGGCGCGCAAGGCGACGGCCAGCTCGGCGCGCCCGGCGATGCCCAGCTTCGCGTACACCCGGAGCAGATGGTTGTCCACGGTCCGCGCGGACAGGTACAGCTGGTCGGCGATCTCTTTGCTGGGTACCCCGGCCGCCGCGAGCCGCGCGATCTGGCGTTCCCGGCCGGTCAGTGACGGCTGGGTCACCGCGAGGGTGACGGTACCCACCCCGTCGCAGCGGGCCACCAGGGTGGCCAGCAACTCGGTCGCGTTCGAGGTGCGGGGCGCCCGGCCGGCGCGCAGCAGCGGAATCGCGGCCCCGGTCGCCTCCGCCGCGTACAACGTCAGGCCCAGCTCGGCGAAGTCCTCGGCGACCGCGAGCAGCTCGTCGCCGTCGGCATCGGCGGCGGCCCGCGCATGCCGGACCATCAGTGCGGGCAGCGGCCCTTCGACGGTGGGCGCGAGCTCGGTCATCCGACTGACCGCCGGCGCGGCGTGGCCCAGCCGGACCAGGTCGTACAGGGCGTGCAGTTCGTGCGCGGCGAACCGGTCCGCGCGTAGCCGCCGGACCAGTCGGTGCAGCACCTCCGCGCCGGTACCCCGGTCGCCGGCCGCGGTCGCGACCCAGCTGCGCGCCTGTTCCAGCCACGGGTACAGGATCGTCATCGTCGGTCGGTGTGCGCGGTCGGCCTCGGCGATCGCGTCGGCGGCGAGCGCGGTCTGGCCCGACAGCGCGGCGACGTGGGCCCGCTCGGCGTTGGCCAGCGCGCCGTACATCCGGCTGGTGGCCAGCGCCGCCGCCGCGGTGCCGGCGTAGCGGCCGGCGTCGCGCAGCTGTCCGCGCAGCCGGGCCGCCTGTGCCCGGACCAGCGAGAGGTAGCCCGAACCGAGCCGAAACTCGCCGGCGTCGGCCAGCCCGGCGAACTCGGCGGCCATGACGGTGTCGACCGCGGCCAGGTCACCGGCGAGGATCGCGGCGGTACCGCGGGCCAGCTCGACGGCGAGCTGAAGGTACGGCGCGTCGGCGCGCCACCGGGGTGCCTCGGCGTCGACCGCCGCCATCGAACGCAAGGTCTGCACGGGGGTACCCCGGGCCGCCCCCAGGTGGCCGACGGTACTGGCGGCCAGCGCCCGGGAACCGGCGTCGCTGTGCCGGTCGGCCAGCACGCGGTGGGCCAGGCCGAGCGCGGCGGCGTACTCACCGTGGTGCGACCGCATGATCGACTCGACCGCGCGGACCCAGTTTCCGGCGGTCGGATCGGTCAGCGCAGCGCCCTCCCTGGCGATCTGCTCGACGGTTCCCGCGTCGGACAGGCCCCAGTACGCGACGATCGACCGGATGCCCACCCACCGGGCGCGCCGCCGGTCGTCGTCGATCAGCGGCGCGGCCGCGTCCAGCACGGCCAGCGACTCGGCCGGCCGGTCGGCGAACATCAGCAGGGTGCCGAGCATCTCGGCGGCTTCGAAGCCGCCGCCGGCGTCGACCGCGGCGCGGGCCAGCCGGGCCGCCAGCGGAATGTCGTAGCCGGCAAAGGCCTGCCGACAGGCGACGAGCAGGCGGGTCGGATCGTCGGCGGTGTCGCTGTCCAGCCGCCACACCGCCACCCGGAGCAGATCATCGCGGCGACGGGCGCCGACGGTGTCGACGAGGTCGGCCAGCTCGCCCAGCAACCGCCGCAGCCGGGTCACCGGGCAGCGTTGGCGGACCACCTCGCCGTACAGCGGGTGCGCGAGCCGGACGATGGTCCGGCGATCGTCGCGCCCCACCCGGATCAGGTGACGCTCCTCGGCCGCCTCCACCGCGGTCGCGTCGGTCGCCCGCACCAGCAGTGGCAGGCTGATCGGCTCACCCAGCGCGACCACCTCCAGGACCGCCCGGACCTCCCGGGTGAGCGGGCCGATCCGCGCGTCGACCGCCTCGGCCAGCGTCGGGGCCAGGGTGAGGCGCCCGGTCCAGCGCCAGATTCCGTAGCACTCGCTGATGTCGCCGCTGGACCGGGCGGCGGTGACGAGTTCGCGCAGCAGCGTCGCGTTGCCCTGCGACAGGTGCCGCAGCCGGTCCACCGAGGTCGAGTCGACGGGTCCACCGAGGACCTGGCCGAGCAGTTCGGTGATGTCCGCTCCGGTCAGCGGCCCCAGTTCGATCCGTTCGACGAGGTCGTCGGACCACAGGGCGCGGATCGGATCGGGTACCGGTTCGCCTGTCCGCACGGTGGCCAGGATGGCGGCGTGCCCGGTACGGGCGATGTAGTACACCAGGGTGGCCGACAGCGGATCGAGCAGGTGCGCGTCGTCGACCGCCAGCACGATCGGGCGGCCGGCGGCCCGGCGGTGCAGCGTGTCGATGGCCCAGCGCAGCAGCCCGGTGGTCGGGTCGGCGGCCGACTTCTCGCCCGGCAGCAACTCCGACAGGCCACCCAGCGCGAGCCCGGCGGTGGCGGCGGTGGCGGTCGCGGCCCACACCGCGAGCGCGTCGGTGTCGAGGGTCGCCAGGCACTCGCGGAGCAGCCTGCTCTTGCCGGTACCGGTGGCGCCGCCGAGGATGAGACCGCGGCCGTTCGGATCCCGGGCAGCCTCGATCAATCGAGACATCTCAGTACCGCGCCCGACAAAGCTCCACGGAGGCACGGTCGCAGCATATAGACAGTCTCGTTACTCTGCGCTCCCGTACGTGCACCAAACTTTGAGTACCGGGGTGTGTGTCCCTTGAGTATCGCCGCGCCTGCCCCGGTAAGTGACCGTTCACGTAGCGTTCGCTAGCCGACCGGTCGTGATGGTCGGCGCCGTCCAATCCCGGACCGTGAAAGGTCGCGCATGAAGTTGGTCGGGCCGCACGCGCCCATCGCGACCCTCGCGGTGGCGGCCGATGGCCGCCTGACCCCCATCCCGGTTGACGAAGGTCGGGTGACCCACGCCGTGTCCGCCGAGGCCGTCCACACCGCGCTCGCCTCGACGGTCGTCGTCGTCGGTGCCCCGCACTGCGGCAAGAGCGCGCTGGTCGGTGCCCTCCTGGAGGCGCCGACGCTGTCCGCCGCGCCCGGTGCGGTCAGCTCGGCCTACCTGTCCTACCGGCATGGCGGTACGCTCGCGGCCTTCGCCTACGTGCCGGGGCACCGTGGTCCGCGCCGGCTGGCCCTCGACGACGTGCGTACCGGCGACCCGGCCACCCCGGTTCGCGGTGGGTCGGCCCGGCCGCCGCGCCGGGTGGACGTCCTGCACCCGGCCGACCTGCTGCGCCGGGTCACCCTGGTCGACACGCCCGGTGTCGGCGGCTTCGACGACGTGTACACCGAGATCGCGGTTGACGCCATCGAACGCGGCTGCGGGCTGCTGTTCGTGACCGACGCTTCGGCCGCCCTGGGCCCGCCCCACCTGGACTTCCTGGCCCGGGTGGAGCGGCTGCCGGTACCGGTCACGTTCGTCCTCACCAAGATTGATTCCGATCCGGCGTGGCCGGCCGTGCTGTCGGCCAACCAGACCCTGGTGCACACGCACGCACCGGGGTTGGCCACCGCCGACTGGTACGCGGTGAGCACGCTGGACGGTTCGCAACCCGGGCCGCCCGCCGCGCTGTCGGAGGCGGCGCTGGGCCTGGCCGGCGTCGGCGTCGAGGCGCTGCGGGTCGCGCTGACCGAACCGGTACCACACGAGCCCGCGATCGTCGTCGCCAAGCCGCCGGTGCGGCGCGCCGCTGAGCCGGCGCGGCGGCCCGCGGTGCGGGACGCGGTCTGCGACGAGGACTGGCAGCCGGTCCTCGACCGGAGCGTCCGCTCCCTCGGGGTGGCCGTCGGTCGGCGCCTGGCCATCGACCTGGCCACCATCCACGTCCGGTGCGTGCAGCAGACGAGTTCGGACGGCGGCTGTGCCCGGTTGCCGCGGGTATTCGACCGCGAACTGCACGCCCTGTCGGTACGGGTGACCCGAGCGGTCGACGCCGCCGCGACCGACATCATGCGGCGGGTCTTCGCGGAGATCCTCGACCGCGAGCCGGACGACGCCGCGCTGGCCCGCATCCGACGGGCCACCATCCGGGCGGCCACGGCCGGCGGCGGTCCGTCCGGCGGGGTGGCGGACGCCGACCGGATCCTGGTCGTGACGGTCACCTCGGGGATCGCGGTGACGGCCGGCCTGGGCGCGGTCGCCAGCGTGTCCGCGGTCAGACCGGGCCCGCTTGAGGAGGAGCTGCTCGCGCCGATCGCGGTCGCGCTGAGCGCCGGCTGCTATTCGCTGTGGCGCGGCGGGGACCTCAAGGAGTGCCGCGGCTGGTTGCAGCGGGCGATCCGGGCCCTGGAGCTCCGGCTCGAATCCGAACGGGCCGAGCGCTTCGAACGCCTCCGGCAGGCCATCGCGGTCGTCGCCGCGGACGCCGTGGATCACGGGGTCCTGCTGGCCTGAGCCTCGTGGGGCGGGGGTGGCCGTCGCCATCGACGCTGCCACGGGCAAGAATGGACGTCATGGCGGCGCCGCAGGTAACACCCGTCGAGACGCCCGACACCGAGGAGGTGCCGGCGGCCGACCGACCCTGGGTGACGGTCGTCTGGAACGACCCCGTCAACTTGATGAGCTACGTGACGTGGGTGTTCCAGAAGCTCTTCGGCTACAGCCGGGAGAAGGCCGAACGGCTGATGCTCGACGTGCACCACAAGGGCCGGGCGATCGTGTCCAGCGGGGCCCGGGAGCGGATGGAGCACGACGCCTCCCGACTGCACGCGTACGGGCTGTGGGCGACCGTGGACCGGTCGTGATGTTCGTGCGCGAGGGGGACTGCCTGGTCGGCCGGTTCGACCCGGCGGGGGCCTCCGTGCTGCACCAGGTCATGGTCGAGGTCACCGGCCTGCTGGCGGACCGGCTCGACCGTACCGATCCGATCGTGGCCCGGCTGTTCCCGGACATGTACCGCGACGATCCGGAGATCTCGGCCGACCTGCGTCAGTACACCGAGTCCGACCTCAAGACGGCCAAGTTGGAGCAGGCCGGCACGATCCTGGCCACCCTGCCGACGGAGGGCGGCGAGGTGCGTCTCGACGACGAGCAGGCCGAGACCTGGCTGCGCGCGCTCACCGACGCTCGGCTGGCCCTGGGCATGCAGCTCGGCCTGCGCGACGACACCGACCTGGTCGCCGAGATGGATGAGGCGGTACTGCACGACCCGATCTCGGTACGGGTGGCGCAGCTGTCGGTGTACGCGTACCTGAGTGAGCTTCAGGAGTCGCTGGTCGAGGCGCTGGTCGGCTGACGGCCGCGGCGGGCCGACGGCGGCTGCCCGTTGACGGCGGCTGCCGTTGACGGCGGCTACTGGCTGACGGCGGTGTTGGGTACTGTGGTTGCCGTGCTGACCATCGCCGCCGCCATCCTCGACGCGATCGTCGCGCACGCCCGCGCCGACCATCCGGACGAGGCGTGCGGACTGGTCGTCGGGCCGGT
>JAVHWE010000077.1:0-3458 GCA_032160285.1 Micromonosporaceae bacterium
GGCCCGGGGCGGTGCTGTGGAGCGGCAGCAGGCCGCCGGTGTTGCGGGCGAGCACGAAACCGGCTGCCGCCGCGGCCCGCAGGTCGGCCGGGACGGTGCTTTCCGGCAACGGCCGGTCCGCCGGTACCGCGGGTGCGATCCCGTCGAGCGCGCCGACCCGGGCGGCCAGGCGAAGTACCCGCAGTGCCTTGTCGTCGACGGCGGCCGCGCTGACCCGACCGGCCTGCACCGCGGCGACCAGCGCATCGCCCCACGGGCCGCGCGGGCCGGGCATCATCACGTCCAGCGCGGCGTTCCCGGCGGCGTCGGTACTGCGGCCGGCGTGCCAGTCGGTCATCACGACCCCGTCGAAGCCCCATTCGTCGACAAGTACCTCGCGCAGCAGCGGGTGCTCGGTCATCGTCGTGCCGTTGACCGTGTTGTACGCCGCCATCATCGCCCACGGCCGGGCCTGCGCGACGATCAGCTCGAACGGCAGCAGGTACAGCTCGCGCAAAGTCCGCTCGTCGACGCGGGCATCGACGGTGTACCGCTCGGTCTCGGAGTCGTTGGCCACGAAGTGCTTCGGCGTCGCGGCCACGCCGCCGGCCTGCACCCCCCGCACGTACGCGGCGCCGATCCGCGCGGTCAGGTACGGGTCCTCGCTGAACGCCTCGAACCCGCGTCCACCGTACGGGCTGCGGTGCAGGTTGACGGTCGGTGCGAGCAGCACGTCGACGCCCTTGCGGCGGGCCTGCGCGGCCAGTAGCCGGCCCAGTCGCTCGACCCGGCGCTCGTCCCAGCTGGCGGCCAACGCGGCGGCCGACGGAATGTTGGCCGAGGTGTCGCTTTCATCCCACCGCTGGCCGCGAACCCCGGCCGGGCCGTCGGACATGACCAGCCGGCGTAGGCCGATCGCCGGCTCGGCGGGCAGCGACCAGGAGTCGGTACCGGTCAGCAGCCGTACCCGCTGCTCCAGCGACAACGCCGCCAGGCGTCGCCGCAGCTCGGTCTCGACGGCCCCGTCGGTACCGGTGGGGGCGGTGGGTCCGGTCATGGGAGCAGCCTACGGTGGCGTCCACAGCCGTCCGGCGACCGCACGTTGGCGGGTGAGCCGGGCGGCCCCGTCGGTCGCGCCGGGCAGGTTGTCGCGCCCGTCCCGGTATGGGGGATCGAGCGGCTAGGATCGGGTGGGACGGCCAGAATGGATGGGGCGGTTTACGGTGGACGAGAGCCGATCGATCAGGTCGCGCCGTCAACTGGCCTGTCGCCGACCGGGGTGAGCACGGGGTGAATCAGTCCCTTGAATGCGTGCTGGAGGCCGCGGCCCCGGTAGCGGTGCTGCGGCTCACCGGCCGCCTCGACCCGACCAGCGCGCCGGCCGTGCAGCTGGCGCTGACCAAGGCGCTGACCGCACAGCCGTCGGCGATCGTGGTCGACCTGTGCGAGGTGACGGTCGACGACGACCGTGGGCTCAGCGTCTTCGGTGCCGTCGGCCGGACGGCGGCCGGCTGGCCGGGCTGCCCGGTGCTGCTCAGCGCATCCTCCGCGCTGCGCGCCCGGCTGGCGCGCCTGTCGGTGAGCCGGACCCTGGCGGTCTACCCGGACCGGGCGCAGGCCCTGGCCGCCGCTGCCACGCTGCCCCCGCCGCAGGAGCACCGGCAGTGGCTGCGGTCGACCCCCGCGGCTGCGCACTCCGCCCGGGAGGCGGTGGCGGCGGCGTGCCGTGACTGGAACCTGCCGTCGTTGGTGGACGACGCCGAGCTGCTGGTGACCGAGCTGGTCAGCAACGCGGTGCGGCACGCGGGCGGCGAAATGGAGCTCGCGATCGTCGTGCGTGAACACTTCCTGCACATGTCGGTGCGAGACTCCAGTCCGAATCGCCCCCGCCGGATGGTCCCCGATCCGCACAACAGCGAGGGCGGTCGCGGGCTGATCCTCATCGACGCGGTGGCCGCCGGCTGGGGCAGCATTCCCACGCCGGACGGCAAGGTCGTGTGGGCGACGCTGCCGATGCCGCGGTAGTCCACCGCCCGGGCGCGTGCCTCGCACATGCGGGTCCGGTTTACGTCCGCGGCCGGCTCACATCCGTCGTCGGCCCGACAACGGCGGTCGGATCGCGGCGACGCCCTTGTGGACACTCCCGGTGCCCGTACGATGGTGATTCCCCCCGACCGACGACTGCCCAAGGCCGTCGATAGCCGGTACGGTGATGGCTTCGTGGGTGGTCGGACCTTCCGCACAGGCGGGCACGAATTGCTGATGACGGCCGGTAACGTCGCGAAGCGCGCCAGCGCCGTGTCGCTGCTGCCGCCTGTCGTCGCGCTTACGATCACCGCGACCGGCTGGTTCGCGATCAACCAGTCGACACCGTTCGGCCCGGCCGTCCTCGGCTGGATCCCGGCACCCGTCACGCTGGGGCTGGCCGCCCTCGCGTCGTACCGCACCGCCGCCGCGCCGGAGGCGCCGCTGGCCGTCCGGCTGTTCTGGCGCCGACTGGCGTCCGTGTGCGCCGTTGTCACGCTCGGCCTGATCGTGCAGGCCGGCTACGTCGTCGCCGGCCTCAACACCGACGCCGCCCGGGTACCGCCGCCGGCCAGCGTGCTGTATGTGGGCGGGGTGCTGTACCTGGTGTGGGCGTTGCTGCGGGTACCGGTCGAGCCCCGCACACCCGGGGAGTGGGTACGGCTGACGCTGGACTGTGCCACCGTCGTCCTCGGCGCGGCCGTCTTCATGTGGTACGCCGGGTTCGGTCGGATCGTCGCCCGCGGCGACACCCGGTCGGTCTGGACCCCGCTGCTCGCCGGCTCCGTCCTGCTGGTCGGGGTCGCCGCCACCACCAAGATCGTACTGGCCGAGGCCGGGCCGGTCGACATCAGCGCGCTGCGTCTGCTCGGGGCGGGTCTGCTGATCGGTGGGGTGAGCGCGGGCGCGGCACCCCTGATCATCACCCGGCCGAACGTGCGGCCGGTCGAGGTCGCCGTGCCGTTGATCGCGGTCATTCTGGTCCTCGCGGCGGCCCGGCAGCGGCAGGCGTTCCGGACCGAACGGCCGGCCGCCCGGTCGCGTGGCGCGGTCCGCCCGGTCAGCCTGCTGCCCTACACCGCCGTAATCGCCACCGACGTGCTGCTGGTGCTGGCCACCACCGTGCATGTGGACGGTCGGCGGTACGTCGTGGTGGCTGGCGCGATCGTCATCACCGCCCTGGTGGCGGTGCGGCAGATGGCCGCGTTCGCCGACAACGTCCGGTTGGTGGCCCGGCTGCGCCAGCAGGAGGACCGGCTGCGTCATCAGGCGACCCACGACGCGCTCACCCAGCTGGCCAACCGGGAACTGTTCCGCGAGCGGCTCGAGGCCGCGCTGGGCCGACCGGGCAGCGGAGCGCACAGCGACACCGCGGTGCTCCTCATCGACCTCGACGATTTCAAGATCGTGAATGACACGCTCGGGCACAGCGTCGGGGACCGGTTGCTCGCCGT
>JAVHWE010000092.1:0-3340 GCA_032160285.1 Micromonosporaceae bacterium
TCGCACCCGGATACGTCAACACCGAGATGGCCCCGGTGGACCGGCCGGAGTTCCGCCGGTACTGGGTCGACGACGCACCCCAGCAGCGCTACGCCGTACCGGCGGAGATCGCGCCGAGTGTGATCTACCTTGCCAGCGACGCGTCCGCGTTCATGACCGGATCCGTGCTTGTCATCGACGGCGGGTACACGGTCTTCTGAGCCGGTGCGCGTGGCCGCGGCCCGCGCCCGACGCGGACGTGCGCGCGTGGGTCAGGATGGTCAGGCGATGGATGGCGACGACGGACGAAGGTGGATCATGGGGCGACCGGGGCGCATCGGGTCGATCGCGGTGCTGGTGACCGTGCTCGGCCTGGCCGGCTGCTCCGGCGGCCCCCGGTTCGTCAAGCCCGGCACGTCGTCCGGCCGGGCTTCCGGTACCACGCTCGGTATCACCCCGCCCACCGGCGCCACCGACGTCCCGGTCTCGATCGAGATCGCGGCGGGCGGCGGCGGGGCCGGCGGCAAGGCCGGCACCAGCGGCGCGAGGCTGACGGCGGTGACGCTCACCGACGCTGCCGGCGCGGCGGTCGCCGGGAAGATGCGCGACGACGCCAGCTCCTGGGTCCCCGACGAGCCGCTGGACTACACGACGACGTACACGGTGCGGGCAACCGGGCGGACGGCCGCCGGCAAGGCCGCCACCCAGACCACAACGTTCACCACGATGTCCCGGCCGGGCAGCCGGATGGACGCCCATCTCTACATGACCGACCACGCCACCTACGGGCAGGCGATGCCGCTCGTTGTCGAGTTCAAGCAGGGTGGGGTCGCCCGAGCCGACCGGGCGGCCGTCGAACGCCGGCTCTTCGTGACCAGCGATCCACCGCAGACCGGCTCCTGGCACTGGGACAACGACATCCAGATCGAGTACCGGCCGAAGGAGTACTGGCGACCCGGCACGACGATCCGGGCCCGGTTGGGCCTCGGTGGGCTGCCCGTCGGCGGTGGCCGGTACGGCCAGCAGGACATCACCATCGAGGCCGTGATCGACTCCGTCCGGCGGGTGGTCGACGTCGACAACGCGACCAAGCAGCTCACCGCACGGCAGGACGATCAGGTGGCGAAGACGATGCCGGTCAGCCTGGGCAGCCCCGAGCACCCGTCCTTCTTCGGCACCATGGTGGTCATGGACCGGCTGGAGAAGACGACGTTCGACTCCTCCACCTACGGCACCCCGGTCAATTCCAAGGACGGGTACCGCACCGACGTCCAGTTCGCGGAGCGCCTGACCTGGGACGGGCAGTTCGTCCACGCGGCACCCTGGTCGGTCGCCCAGCAGGGCCACACCAACGTGTCGCACGGGTGCGTCAACGTCGCCACCGACAACGCGCAGTGGCTGTACAACTGGATCAAGGTGGGCGATCCGATCGTGGTCAAGGGCACCGAGCAGCCGCTCAACCAGGGAAACGGCTGGACCGCGTGGAACCTGTCCTGGGAGGACCTGGTCAAGGGCAGCGCACTCGGCTCCCCGGCCCCCGCTACGCCGAGTCCGTCGCCGTCCTGACGGTCGGGTCAGCTGATCCGGAACACCGGATACCCGGGCGCGATCGCGAGTAACTTCTCGTCGGGTGCCTCCGGGCCGACGCCCTGGAAGAACGCACCGACCTCGAACTTCCACCGCTTCAGGTACGCCCGGATAATCATCGGCTTCTGCCCGTCCGGCAGTTCGGTGGCGGTGAACGGCTCGACCCGGCGGCCGACCCGCAACTCGCCGCCCCCGGCGACCCGCAGGTTGCGGACCCATTGGGTGTTTCCGCGCGGGGCGACCAGGTAACGCACGCCGTCGACGGTCAGCAGGTTCACCGGCGTGGACCGCCACTCGCCACTGGAGCGACCACGTACGAACAGGACGCGGGACCCCAGGACGCTGACTCCCAGCTTCGTCAGCAACGCCACGATCCCGTTGAAGAAGGGGTCCCAACGCGTGGGCTGAATGTATCGGCCGGTCGTCATGGCGCGCTCCCTGCTGGTACCCGGATCGAGAGGCGGCGCTCCCGCTTGACGTCCAGAGTCTGTCGCAACCGACCGACCGCGTCAAGAGCAGTGCTCTCTAATAGGTTGCCTGCTCTCGCCGGGCCCCCGCCCAGGGGGTCGGCTCTCCCCCGGCCGGAGGTAGCGCCGATACGCTGACCGGACAGGGTTGTCGACCACCTCCCGCGGCGGGACGGGCGGCACCCGACCCGCACCGACGGAAGGTCGACTCCGATGGCGAAGAGCGCACCCGGGCGTCGCGACGCGGGGGTACCGACCAGGGGCCGGCGCACCAGGCGCACCCGCCGACTGGTCGCCGCCGCGGTCATCGTGCCGGCGGCCGCCTGGTTCGCGTGGGCGGTCCACGACGTTCCGGCGTCCCTGGGCGGCGAGTCGACCGGTCCCCGCGGGGCGCGGATGCGCCGCTCCCCTCAGTTCCGCGACGGCGCGTTCCGCAACAGCGTCCCGGCCGCCATACTGCCACCCGGTAGCGGCTGGCAAATCGCTCGCGACCTGCTGCTACGGCGGGAGAAACGCCGCCCGGCCGGCACCATCCCGGTGGTGACCGCGCCCGGTACCGACGCCCATGCCGGTGGCGGCGGTGGTGCTACCGACGCCGCCGCGGTTGTCGGCGGCGGGCTGCACGTCACCTGGTACGGCCACTCGTCGGCGCTGGTCGAGATCGACGGGCGCCGGGTGCTGTTCGATCCGGTGTGGAGCGACCGCTGCTCGCCGTCGGCCGCCGTGGGTCCGCGCCGGCTGCACCCGCCGCCGGTACCGCTACGGCGGCTGCCGCGGCTGGACGCCATCGTCATCTCACACGACCACTACGACCACCTCGACATGGCGACGGTCCGCGCCCTCACGCGTACCCAGTCCGCGCCGTTCCTGGTACCGCTCGGGGTCGGGGCCCATCTTGACCGGTGGGGTGTACCAGCGGACCGGATCATCGAGATGGACTGGGCCGATGCGGTGACCATCGCCGGCCTGCGGATCATCGCGACCGCGGCACGGCACTTCTCCGGGCGCGCGTTCAGCCGTGACAACACCCTGTGGGCATCGTGGATCGTCGCCAGCGACGCCCATCGGATCTTCTACACCGGTGATTCGGGATACTTCGATGGCTACGCCGCGATCGGCGCGGAGCACGGACCGTTCGACGCGACGCTGATCCAGATCGGCGCGTACGGGCGTGGCTGGCCGGACATCCACATGACCCCGGAGGAAGGCGTCGCGGCCCACCTCGACGTCGGCGGTGGCCTGCTCATCCCGCTGCACTGGGCGACCTTCAACCTCGCCTTCCACCCGTGGCGCGAACCGGCCGACCG
>JAVHWE010000112.1:0-16064 GCA_032160285.1 Micromonosporaceae bacterium
TGGTGGACTGGCTGTCCGATGTGGGCGGCGCCGACCATCCCGAGGTGATCGTGGCGCAACTGCGCGACGGGTACGGCTGCTGGCGCGAGACCGAGTCGACGGTCAGCGACCAGCGCGCGACGCCGGAGGTGGCGGCCCTGGTGGTCCACGTCCGCGACGTCTCCGACCGCCGCGAGATGGAGCGCGCGCTACGCCGGTTGACCTTCACCGACCAGCTCACCGGCCTCGCCAACCGGCGCGAACTGCTCGATGCGATCGCCGCCGGCCGCTCACAGCCGCAGCCGACCGGATCCGTCCTGGTCATCGCGCTCGACGGGCTGGGCGGCGTCAACGACGTCCGGGGCCGCGACCACGGCGACGCGATCCTGATCGAGGTGGGCCACCGACTGCGGACCGGCGTCGACACCGGCGACCTGCCGGCGCGGCTGAGCGGCGAACGGTTCGCGGTCCTGACGCCGGTCGGCGTGGTCCGGGCGTACTCGCTCGCCACCCGGCTGTTGACGATGCTCACCGAGCCGTACCGGCTGCCCGGGGTCACCGCGCACCTGTCGGCGAGCATCGGACTGGCCCTGATCACCGGCGGCGACGGCGTCGACGACGTGCTGCGCCGGGCCGACCTGGCGCTGCTGCGGGCCCAGCGGGACGGGCGCGACGGCCGGGGCCGGGTCGAGTGGTATGACGAGTCGATGGAGGCGGCGCTGCTGCGCGGCGTGACCCTGGAGCAGGAGCTGCCGGGCGCGGTCGCCCGCGGCGAGCTGGACCTCGTATACCAGCCGATCCTGGAGCTGACCTTCCAGCGACCGGTCGGTGCCGAGGCGCTGCTGCGGTGGCGGCATCCGAGGATCGGTACCGTGGCGCCCACCGAGCTGATGTCGGTCGCGGAGAAGCTCGGCCTCGCCGACGAGGTCGGCGACTGGGTGCTGCACCGGGCCTGCCGGCAGCTGTCCGGGTGGCTACGCGAGGGTTTCGACCTGTGGATGTCGGTCAACGTGTCGCCCCGTCAACTGCTGTCGGCCAACTTCGTCCCGATGCTCCGCGACGCGCTGGACACCCACCTGGTCTGCGCCGACCGGCTGCTCCTGGAGATCACCGAACAGGCCGCGGCGACCCCACTCGACCTGGACGGACTGGAGAACGCGCTCACCCGGGTACGCGAGGTCGGGGTGCGTACCGCGATCGACCACTTCGGTACCGGCCCCGCGTCGCTGGCGCAGCTGCGGCGGATGGCGGTCGACATGGTGAAGGTGGACCGGTCGCTGTTCGCCGAGCCGGTCGGCCGGGGCGGTGCGGTCGCGCCCATCATGGACGTGGTGGTGGGCCTGGGTGACCGGCTGGGACTGATTGTCGTCGCGTCAGGGGTGGAGGCCGAGGCCCACCTCGACGCGGTGCGGGCCGCGGGTTGCCGGTACGGCCAGGGGAACCTGTTCGCCGCACCGGCGCCACCGGAGCGCATCGAGGCGTACCTGGCTGACCATCGATCACCGTCGTTCTGATGGCGACGGCTCAGGCTCGGCGCAGCGCCCGGCCCGGCAGCGCGCCGGTGTGCCTGCCGTCGGCGATGACCGCCACCCCGTTGACGAACACGTACGGGATGCCGGTGCACTGCCGGCGTGGTGACTCATAGGTCGCGGTGTCCGCCACCGTCACCGGGTCGAACAGCACCAGGTCGGCGGCGTAGCCGACCCGGATGAACCCGCGGCCGCGCAGCCCGAGCCGGCGGGCCGCCCGACCGGTCATCCGGGCCACGCACTCCTCCACGGTCAGCAGGCCGAGGTCGCGCACGTAGTGCCCGAGGTACCGGGGGAAGGTCCCCCAGGCGCGCGGATGCGGCCGCGCCCCGACCAGCAGGCCGTCGCTGCCGACCAGATGACCGCCGTAGCGCAGAACCGCCCGGACGTTCTCCTCGTGCCCGGCGTGGACCATGATCGTGGTGCCGAGCCGGTCGGCGACGAGCAGGTCCACGAACGCGTCGAACCCGCCGAGTGCGGCCATGGTCCGGCCGACCCGACCGGCCAGCGCGCTCTCCCGTACCCCGCTGATCGTGATCGTGGCCCAGTCAACCGGGACGCCGTGATTGCCGTCGGAACCGCGCTCGCAGACGTCCACCCGGATCCGCTCCCGGTCGGTAGGGTCGGCCAGCCGGGCGAGCGTCGCGTCCGGCCCGCCGGTCGCGGCCCAGCTCGGCAGCAGCGAGGCGAGGGTGGTGCTGCTCACCAGGTACGGGTACGAGTCCAGGGTGACGTCCAGGCCCTCCTCGCCAGCCGTGTCGAGCAGGGCGACCAGCTCGCCGCCGCGGCCGGCGTTGACCGGGAAGTTCAGCGTCGCGTGGGCGAAGTGCAGGGCGCAGCCGGAGCGCCGCGATAGGTCGACCATCTCGGCGTACGCGGCGAGCGCACCCGCGCCGTATGAGCGGTGGTGCACGGCGAACAGGCCGTTGAACCCGGCCACCACCCGGCACAGCTCGACCAGCTCGGCGGTGCCGGCGTACATCCCGGGCGGGTACGTCAGCCCGGCCGACAGTCCGAACGCACCCTCGGCGAGGCCGGTCGCGACCAGCGCACACATCCGGTCCATCTCGGTACCGCTCGGCGCCCGGTCATCCCAGCCCACGACCATCGCCCGGACGTTGCCCTGCGGTACCAGGTAGCAGGCGTTCACCGCGATCCCGGCGTCGAGCCGATCGAGGTACCCGGCGACCGAGCGCCAGCTCCAGTCCAGGCCGGGCGGGTCGCCGTGCCAGCCGGCGAGCTGCTGGCGGATCGGCGTCAGGACCGCGTCGTCGACCGGCGCGTACGACAGCCCGTCCTGACCCAGCACCTCGCACGTCACGCCCTGGCTGACCTTGGCCAGGTGCGCCGGGTCGACCAGTAACGCCAGCTCGGAGTGGGCGTGCATGTCGACAAACCCGGGTGCCAGCACCAACCCGTCCCCGTCGATGCGGCGACCCGACGTCGTGGCGCGGGCCGGGGTGATGGCCGCGATCCGTGCGTCGTCGATGGTGATGTCGGCGCGGTAACCGGCCCCGCCACCGCCGTCGACAACGGTCGCTCCCCGAACCACCGTCGGGCCGCGGCGGCTGAGCCCGGTCCTCGTCAACCCAGTGGCTGGTGGAAGGCCACCGCGACCGCCGCGAACACGACCACGACCGCCACCGTGACGACGACCATCACCGCCGTCCAGCCGACGACGCGCCACACCGTCACCGGCGCGGACCAGCCGCTACGCCACTCCCCCCGGGCACCCGACGACACCCTGGCACCCGGCGACACCAGGTCCACCGCGGCGGTACGCGCCGGGGAGCCCCGGGCCGGCCCGGCACCTCGCAGGTGGCGCCGGGCCGGCTCCGACCCCAGCAAGCTGGGCAGCCGGCAGCGCTGCCCAGCCGGGGTGGCGGGATCCGCTCGTCCACGGCGGCGGCCGGCTGCCACCGGACCGCGTACCGCAGTTGGACGTGCGGGGACCTGCCGGTGGAGGAGAAAGTCATCGCGATACGACCGGAGCCCCGTCGGCGCGGCAGTGGCCCCCGCGTCGTCAGTCGCGCCGTCATCGCTGCCTCCCGTGCTCGATGCGTACGGTGGGGCCGAACCGGGACCTGTCGGCCCCACCGCTCGCTTGAACGCACCCGGCGTGGGAATGAGAACCTGGGGCGGTTGGGCCGGGTGCGTTCACGTGGGAACGAGGCCGACGCTAGCCGGTTGTCCCGAGCATTCAAGGGCCGCCGGGGCCAATTAACGCAGACCTAAGGAAGACTTGCGGGCCCTTGAAGATGGCTGCCGTTCGCCCCCTGCTCGGCCCGCTTGCGGCGGCGCTCCGCGGGGTCGCGCGACAGCCGCCCGACGAAGCCGAACCGGGTCGGTGGCGGTGCCGGCGCCTCCGCGTCGGCGAGCAGGACGACCACGCTCGCGCCACCCATCCTGCCCCGGGCGATGTTGACCGCGCCGTTGGCCGAGTGCGCGACCCGCTTGACGATGTCGAGGCCGAGACCGGTCGAACCGTGGTTGGTCTCACCGCGACGCAGGGCCCGGTCCGGATCGGCGATACCCGGTCCGCCGTCCTCCACGGTGATCGCCACGTAACGGTCGCGTCGGGACACGGTGACCTCCAGCGGGGCACCCTGCGGGGTGTACCGGAAGACATTGCCCAGCAGCGCGTCCAGCGCGGCGGCCAGCTCGGCCCGCTGCACCGGTACCGGGGCGGGGCGCTCCACCCCTACCGCCGCGCAGCGCCGGCCCTGGTCGCCGGCGACGGCCGACCAGAACCGAAGCCGCTCGCGTACCACCTCGCTGGCGTCGCAGCCGGTGGTCTCGTCGGACTCGGCGGCCGCGAGGCCGGGCTTGCGGGCCGCCCGGATCAGCTCGTCGACCTCGATCTCCAGGTTGCCGATGGCGTGTCGGATGCGCTGGCCGGCGCGGCCGTCGTCGAGGGTTTCGACGTCCAGGCGCAGCGCGGTGAGCGGGGTCCGCAGCCGGTGCGACAGGTCGGCCACCAGCTCCCGCTCGCTGGCCAGCAGGGCCACCACCCGTTCGGCCATGGCGTTGAAGGCGAGCCCGGCCTCGGCCAGCTCGCGCGGACCGCTCGGTTGGACGCGCACACCCAGGTCACCGTTGCCGAGCGCGCTGGCCGCGGCGGCCAGGCCGCGGGCCGATCCGACGACCTTCGCGGCCAGCCGGTCGCCGACCCAGACCGAGGCGACCACCAGACCGATGGCGACCGCGGACAGGGCGTACCAGGCGCCGCTCACGCCGCGACGCAGCTCGCCGCTCGGGATGAACACCTCGACGACCGCGCTCTTGCGCTGGCCGATATCGACGGCCTCCAGGTACGACAGGCCACCGGGTACGTCGGTGACGACGGCCTTGACCTGGCTGGCCGCGCCGGCGATGTCCTCGGCGCGGGCATGGCGCTGGCCGACGCTGCCGCCATCGAGCCCGTGCACCGCGACCCGGCCGGCGGCCGGCCCACCGGTCGCGGCGATGGCGCGGTTGACGGCGGTCGGGTCGGTGGTGGTCATCAGGACAGCCACGACCACCGCCGTCTGCCGCTCGGCGTCGGCGACCGCGCGTTCGCGCGCCAACTGCTCGACGACCAGGCCCAGCGGGATGAGGAAGGCCAGCGCGACCATGGCGGTGACGGCCATGCACAGGTACGCCAGCGCCAGCCTCAGTCCGGTGCCGCGAACTTGAAGCCGACCCCCCGCACGGTGTGTAGGAACCTCGGTTTCGCCGCGCTCTCGCCCAGTTTGCGGCGCAACCAGTACAGATGCACGTCGATCGTCTGGTCCTCGCCCACGGACGGTTGCCGCCATACTTCCTCCAGCAACTCTCGCCGCGATACGACCCGACCCGGCCGGGCGGCCAGGTAAGCCAGCAGATCGAACTCCTTGCGGGTCAGTGTCAGCGGCTGGTCGTCAAGGTACGCCTGACGTTGCCCCAGGTCGACCCTGAGCGCGCCGGCGTCGATCACGGCCGGCTCGTCCCGGCTGGCGCGACCGGCCCGGCGCAGCACCGACGTGAGCCGGGCGTCGAGATGTGCGCTGGTGAACGGCTTGACCATGTAATCGTCGGCACCGGCCTTCAACAACCGTACGATCTCCGCCTCGTCGTCACGCGCGGTAGCGATAATGATCGGAACATCGGCGATCCCGCGAAGCATCCGCAGGGCGTCGGCCCCATCCAGGTCCGGCAGGCCCAGGTCCAAAACGATCAGGTCGGGTGTGTCGGCGGCGACTCGGCGTAGCGCGTCCAGGGCGGTGCCGACGGCGTGGACGGTGTGGCCACGGTCGGTGAGTGAACGCATGAGGGCTGCGCGGATGATGTGGTCGTCTTCAACCAGGAGGACCGTGGCCATGGTGAGCACCGTAGCGGGTAGGGCAAGATGGGTGGCGTGTACCGACGGCTGGCCTACCTTTTGGCGTGGGCGGTGGCGGCGACGGTAACCGTCAGTGTGGCGGGATTCGGCATCCGGTCGGCGCTCGGCGCCGCCGTGCCGACCCGTACCGTGCCGTTGTCGTCGTTGCAGCTTCGCCGGGTCGTCCCGCTGGCGTCGCCCACGGTGCCGGCGCCGGCCCAGGCGTCGCCGGGTTCGCCCGTCGGCTCGCAGTCGGTCGGCTCGCAGTCGATCGGCTCGGCGGTCGCGAGTTCCGCGGAGACCTGGGTGAAGGACGGCGCCGGGTTCCGCCGCGTGTTCCACACCATCGGCGGCGATGTCGACTTCTTCACCGGCACGGGCGCGGTACAGGTCGTATCGAACACGCCGCGGCCGGGGTACACGGTGACGGTGACCCGGTACGCCGTTGATTCGATCATGGTGTCGTTCTTCAGCAACCGGAAGACTTCGCGGGTCTGGACCCGCTGGTGGAACGGTCCCTACGCCGAGGTGACCGAGAGCGTCACCTGACCGGTGGGGAGGGTCCCCCGGTACCGCTGCGGGCGTTATGGGGGGACCTCCTCGCGTTTAGCCGGTGGGGTGCGCCTGGCCGGACACGCACCCCACCGGTCTTTCTGTTGGGGAGGAAGGCTTCTTCATGGCAGCACGTTCAGGTGCGCGCGCACGCTGCGTGACCATGTGCTGCCGGCGGCGCTGTCCCAGTTGGTCGACCAGGTCATCGCGCCGCGGATCGTCGGCCATCGGGTGCTCGGATGGAACACGCCGCAACCGGTACCGCTGGCCAGGCAGTCCAGCGCCTGGTTGACCACCGACGGGTCGACGTATCCACTGCCGGCGGCGCGCGGCGAGGCCGGGAAGCCGAGCGCCACCTGGTCCGGTCGCAGCCCGGCCTGTATCGCGGTACACGCCATCGAGGTGACGAAGTCGACCGTGCCCTGCGCGTACACCCCGCCGTCGCAGCCGTTCATCGAGCCCGAGTTGTAGTACTGGGTGTGTACCACCGTCAGGATGTCCTTGATGTTGAGCGCCAGCGCCAGGTAGGTCGACGCGGGCGTCAGCATGAACAGTGTCTCCGGCGCCATCGTGATGATCAGGCCAGATCCGGCCATCGCCCGCAGCGAGTGCAGCGACTGGCTCATGACGGTGGGGCTGACCCCGTTCTCCAGGTCGATGTCGACGCCGTCGAACCCGAACGTCCGCATCAGGCTGAGGATGCTGCTGGCGAAGTTGTTCGCGGCCGTCGAGTCGCCCACCGATACGGTGCCGTTCTGGCCGCCCACCGAGATGATGACCTTCTTGCCCCGCGCCCGCAGGGTGGCCACGTCGGCGGCGAAGTCGGCGTTGGTGTACCCACCGAGCGTCGCGGACAGCCCGGCGTCGACGTTGAACACCACGCCGCCGGGCCGGCCCGGGTCGGTGTCGGCGAACGCCACCGCGATGACGTCATAGTCGTTGGACACGTCGCGCAGCCGTTGGACCGTCGCACCGTTGTTGAAGTTCTGCCAGTACCCGGTCATTTCGTGCCGGGGTAGCAGGCCGTTGCCCGGGGCCGGGGCCGGGGGTGCGGCAACGGGCGGCGGGGGCGGGTTGGGGGGCGGCCCGGTGGTGGGCGGGGTGGTACCGCCGGGGCCGGGCATGGCGATGTCGTCGGCGTAGTAGGTGCCCTGGCCGTACCAGCCGTGCAGGAAGATGGTGACGGCGGTGGTGGCGGTGCCGGTGGTGAAGGTGGCGGTCAGCTGCTGATAGGCACCGCCGGTGCCGGGTGTCCAGGTGCTGACGTCGCCGATGCCGGTTCCGGTGACGCCGAGGTACACGAAGGCGCCGTTGACGAAGGCGGACAGGGTGTACCGGGTACCGGGCGCGACGGACACCGTCTGGGTGCACTGGGCGTTGTCGCTGGCGGTGGCGGCACCGGCCAGCGAGAAGGTACCGGTGTGGGCGTGGCCGGTGACGGAGCTGCCGGTCGCGCCGCAGGACCAGCCGGTCACGCCGGACTCGAAGCCGGCGTTGGTGATCACCACGTCCGCCGCATTCGCCGACGGGATCACGATGGTGCCCGCGATGACCATGGCGATGGCGGCGATCACGACCGCGACAACCGGGACGCCCACCGACACGGCGCTGCTGGGCGGCCTGCGATGGCGAGGTGTGCGCATCTCAACGGCTCCTTTGGGGGTACCCGGTGGGCACGATGCAACCCGACCCGGCAGCCTATGTCAAGGTTTCTTAACTGTTTATTCGGGTATTGCCGAAGCTCTATACGAGCGTTATGGTCCACCAAATATTTAAGAAACTTATCTGTGGTGGAGTCGATCATCACCGGGGTCCACCGCCGGTACCCGAAGCGGCATGTCGAAGGAGCGCAACGATGCGTAGAACCGTCCTGGTGACCGTAACCGCGCTCGCCACCGCCCTCGCGACGGCGGCCTTCGTCGTCCCGTCCGCCACCGCTGCGAACGTCGCCAAACCAGCGGCACCAACCGCCGCCGGGCCAATCACGCCCGCGGCCGGTATCGGCAATTTCCGGGCGCCGATCTACTTCATGCCGCTGGACGCCCAGCCGCAAAGCATCACCGAGGCGATGAACGCGTCCGGCGCCCGCTTCTTCAATTTGGCGTTCGTGCTCAGCGGCGGCGGCTGCACGCCGGCCTGGAACGGCGACGCCGCGCACCCGGTCTCCTCGGACACCGCCGTCGCCGCCGTGGTGACCGCCGTACGCGCTGCCGGCGGCGACGTCTCCGTGTCCTTCGGCGGGTTCAACGGGGTCGAACTGGGCGCCGCCTGCGGCAGTGCGAGCGGGCTCGCCGCCGCCTACCAACAGGTGATCACGAAGTACCGGCTGACCCGCATCGACCTGGACTACGAGGGCGACGATCTCGACGTCAACATGGCGGTCCGGTTCGGCGCGATCAAACTCCTCCAGCAGGCCAACCCGGCCCTGGTGGTGTCGCTGACCATCCCGGCGACCACGGTCGGCCTGCCCGACGTCGGCCGCGACGAGATCCGGCAGGCCATCGCCGCCGGCGCCCGGATCGATCTGGTCAACTTCATGGCCTTCGACTACGGCGGCCCGGCCGCGTCGATGGCGGCCAGCGTCCAGAGCATCACCGACATGACCCAGGCCCAGCTCAAAACGCTGTTCGGGTGGGACGACGCGACGGCGTACGCGCACCTGGGGCTGCAGTTGATGAACGGCCACACCGACCAGCCGAGCGAGCTGTTCACGCAGGCGACCTTCCAGACCCTGCTGGCGTACGCGCGCAGCAAGCACATGGGCTGGTTCTCCTACTGGGCGCTCAACCGCGACCGGGTCTGTGACCCGAGCGTGCCGCACGCCTGGGCCGAAGGGTTCTGCAGCAGCGTGGCGCAGACGCCGTACGAGTTCTCCCGGATCGTCGCCCAGTACACCGGCTGACGCCGCGCTCGCGGACGGTCGCACGGCCTCCGGGCCGGGTGACCGTCCGCGGCGACTCGTCAGCGGGTCGCGGTCCGGTCAGCGGTCGCGGTCGAGGCGGATCTCGTCGAGGCTGGCCCGGGCGCGCCGCTCGAGGAGGCGGTACTCCGATTCGACCGCGCCGGTCACCGCCCGGTCGGCCCACCGCTGTGCGTCGTCGTAGCGGCCCAGGCCCGCATACGCGGCCGCCAGGCCGATCATCGCCTGGACCTCCGGGTACCGGTCGCCGCTGGACCGGGCCACCGACAGCGCCCGCTCGGCATGGTCGCGGGCGGCGCCGTGGCGTCCCTTGTCACCGTCCAGCGTGGCCAGCAGGCTCAGCGCGAACGCCTCGTACCGGCGGGAACCGATCTCGCGGGCGAGGGTGAGCGCGGCGTCGACCGTCTCGACGGCCTTGACATGATCACCGGCGCTGCGGTGGACCGCGGCCAGAATCCGGAGCACATCCGCCTCCCCATCGCGATTTTCGCTCTCCCGATACCGGGTCAGCGCCCAGTCGAGGTGTTCGAAGGCGGCGTCGAGAAGGCCCAACGCGTGGTAGACGTCGCCCAGATTGGCGCGCGC
Source organism: Micromonosporaceae bacterium (assembly GCA_032160285.1). GTDB lineage: Bacteria > Actinomycetota > Actinomycetes > Mycobacteriales > Micromonosporaceae > Planosporangium. Next base: position 9,905 of record JAVHWE010000112.1, read on the forward strand.
GAGCGCCTGGCCGTGCGTGGATCCGATGGTCTCGTACAGTGACAGCGCGCGGCGGTAGGAATCGACCGCGTCGTCGAGCCGGCCCATTTCCCAGTGCACCAGGCCCAGGTAGAACAGGTCGTTGGCCTGGCCGCTGGTCCAGCCCAGCTCGCCGTGCAGCGCGAGCGCCTCGATCAGGTACCCGGACGCCCGCCCGGGCCGCCCGACCATGAGGTGGGCGGTGCCGAGGTAACCCAGCGCGCCGGCCTGCGCCTCCCGCCAGCCCGTGCGGCGGGCCAGCTCGAGTGCACCGGACAGCTGGTCGATGGCCTCCGGGTACCGGCTCTGCTCCAGGCAGATACTCGCCAGTCCGATGTACGCGATGACCTGGGGGTTCAGCTCACCGTCGCGGTGCGCGGCACCCAACGCGGCGCGGGCGCAGTCGGCAAGGTCGACGATGTGGCCCCGGACGAACAGGTAGCCACGCAGCGCGTCGGCGAGCAGCCACGCGGCCGGCCGCGGACCGTGCTCGGCCGCGTGCAGAACGGCGGCCACCAGGTTGGGCCGCTCGGCGTCCAGCCAGGCCGACGCGCGCTCGGCGGTCTCCAGGCTGACCGGAGGCCGCCCGGCACCCATCCGGGCCGGCAGCGGCAGGTGCAGCACACCCGGGTAGATCAGGTCCGCGGCGACCCGGGCCGCGCCCAGGTAGAAATCGTGCAGCCGCTGGGCGGCCGCCGGGCCGGTCGCGTCCGCGGCGGCCAGCTCCCGCGCGTACAGGCGGAGCAGGTCATGACAGGTGTACCGGTCGTGGTCGCGCTCAATCAGGTGGGCGGCGGTCAGCCGGTCTAGCCCGTCGGCCGCCTCGTCGACTCCGACGTCGGCCAGCGCGGCCGCCGCCGCCGCCGTCACGTCCGGGCCCGGTACCAGACCGAACAGCCGGAACAGCCGTCGCGCCGGTTCCGGCTGCGCCCCGTACGACAGGTCGAACGCGGCCCGGACCGCGGCCCGCTCGTCACCGTCGACGGTCAGCGCCGCCAGTCGGTTCCCGGCGGCCAGCCGGGCCGCATACCCGGCGATGGTGTCCACATCGGACATGTTCGCCGCGGCGATCCGCAACGCCAACGGAAGGTACGCGCAGAGCCGTGCCAGGTCGACTGCCGCGTCCGGTTCGGCCGCCACCCGGGCGGCCCCGATCGTGCGGGCCAGCAGTGCGTACGCGTCGGCCGGGGCGAGTACGGCCAGCGTCAGCCGGCGGGCGCCGTCGCGCTCGACCAGCCCGGCGAGCGTGTTCCGGCTGGTGACCAGCACGAGGCAGTCCGGGTTGGCGGGCAGTAACGGCCGCACCTGGTCGGCGCTGGCCGCGTTGTCCAGCACCACCAGCACCCGCTTGTCGGTGAGCACCTCCCGGTACAGGGCCGCGGCCTCGTCGGTGTCGGTCGGTACCCGCTCGGCGGCGACGCCCAGGGCCCGCAGGAACCCGCCCAGCGCGTCGATCGGGCGCAGCGGCGGGGTCAGTGCGTGCCCGCGCAGGTTGACATAGAGCTGTCCGTCGGCGAACCGGTCGCGCACCCGGTGCGCCCAGTGCACCGCCAGCGCCGTCTTTCCGACACCCGCCGTACCGGCGATGGCCGAGATCACCACGGTCAGGCCGACGTGTTCGGCGGCGGCGAGCTTGTCCAGCCGGGCCTGATCGGCGTGGCGGCCGGTGAACCCGGCGACATCGGCCGGCAACTGCGCCGGCCGGGTCGGCTGCCCGTCCCCGGCCAGCAGGCCCTCGTACCGCCGGCGCAGGTCGGTGCCCGGATCGATGCCCAATTCGTCGGCGAGCTGACCGGCGAGCGCCCGGTAGACGGCCAGCGCGTCGGCGGTACGCCCGGACCCGTGCAGCGCCGTCATCACCTGGCCGACCAGGCGCTCCCGAAGCGGGTGCGCCGCGAGCAGCCCCGTCATCTCCTCGACGAGGTCGGCGTGGCGGCCGGCGGCGAGCTCCAGCTCGAAACACTCCTCGTACACCGCGAGGCGGCGCTCGTCGAGTGCGGCGGCGGCGCCGGCCAGCCGCGAGCGGACGGGTGGCGGGCCCGGCCGTGGCGGGCCGGCGGGTGGCGGCCCCGGCCGTGGCGAGCGGGTCGGGCGGGATCCGGTCAGGCCGGCGAGGGCCGGCCCGCGCCACAGTGCCAGTGCCTGGCGCAGGATGGCCGGGTCCGCCGCCGCCCGTCCCTCGACGACGAGCTCGTCGAAGCGAAGCGCGTCGAGCTCACCCGCGCCGATCCGCAGTCGGTAACCGGCGTCTTCGGTATCGATGAAACCGCCGTACCGGGTCAGCAGCGCGCGCAGCTCGGCGACCCGGTTCTGCACCTGCCGACGCGCCGTTTCGGGTGGGTCATCGTCCCAGGCCGCCTCGACCAGCTCCGCGAGCCCGACGACCCGGTTGGGGTGCAGGAGCAGCGCGGCCAGGATCCGGCGCTGCCGAACCCCGCCCAGGTCCAGCGCCGCACCGTCGGCGGACACCTCGAGCGGGCCCAGTATCCGAAACTGCACGGCCGGTCGTCAGCTCCTCGGTGCTCGGTCCTCAGTGATCGTGCCCGTGCGGATGATCATGCGGGTGGCCGTGTGGCCGCTGCGGCGCGCCGACCCGGTGCTCGTGGCCGGGCAACGCGATCCGGTACACGCAGGCGTCGCAGTTCGCGCGAGCCTCGCCGCGGAGCGCCTCGTGGTAGCGCTCCACCACCAACGATGCCAGGCCGTCGCAATCACCGATCACCGCGGCGGTGTCGACCCGGACCCCGGTGGCCGCCCCCCACTCCGACGCCTGCACGCCGACCCGGGCCGGCAGCACGCCCGGGAACAGGAAGTACGGCAAAACGACGATCCGCCCGGCGCCCAGCCGCCGGCACCGGTCCAGCCCCGCCGCCACCCCGGGCGCGGCCAGCGACACGAACGCGTACTCGACGCCCGCGACGGTCGGGGTGGTCTCGGCGAGCAGCCGCGCCACGCGCGCCACCTCGGCGTTGGCATCCGGATCGGTGGAGCCCCGGCCGACCAGCAACACAGACGTGTCCGCGTCGGGCCGAAGCTCGGCCAGCCGGTCACGGAGCAGCGTCAGCACCGTCGGATGGGCGCCGAGCGGCCGGCCGTACACGAAGGACAGACCGTCGTGGCGCAGCCGTTCGCGGGCCAGCGACGCCGGGATGTCACCCTTCGCGTGGCCGGCGGCGACCAGCATCATCGGTACCGCGACGACGGGCCGGCCGGCGGCCGCGACGAGGTTGTCTACGGCCGCCCCGATGGTCGGTTCGGACAACTCGATGAAGCCACCGGCCACCGGCGCGTCCAGCCGACCGCCGACCCGCTTGACGAACTGCCGGAACTGTTCGGCGCCGGCCACGTCCAGGGTGCCGTGTCCGGCGAGCAGCAACGGATGTTCGTTCATGTCAGCAGATCTCCCGGTCGGACCCGGAATCGGGCGCTGTCCCGCCGAGCCAGGAGTACTCGCGGGGGGTGACCATCCGGCCGGCCACCGTGCGCGTCCGGGTCGACCCGACGAGCACCACCGTGAGCATGTCGACGTCGTCGGGTTTGCCCGCCAGGTCGGCGAGGGTGGTGACCCTCACCCGCTGGCCGTCGCGGCTAGCCTCGCGGACCAGGCCGACCGGGGTGTCGTCGGCGCGGTGCCCGCGCAGGATCGCCAGGGCCTCGTCGAACTGGTCGCGCCGCGTGCGGCTGCGCGGGTTGTACAGGCACACCACCAGGTCGGCCGTGGCGCAGGCGCGCAGCCGCGCGGCGATCACCGGCCACGGTGTGTGCAGGTCGGACAGGGACAGGTACGCGTGGTCGTGCCCGAGCGGCGCGCCGAGCAGCGCGGCGGCGGCGAGCGCCGCGGTGACCCCGGGTACCGCGTCGACGTCCACGTCGTCGCCGGCCACCTGCAGGGCAGGGGAGGCCATCGCGTACACCCCGGCGTCGCCGGAGCCGATCAGCGCCACGGCGTGCCCGGCGGTGGCGAGCGCCACGGCGGTCCGGGCCCGCTCCTCCTCCGCACCCAGTCCACTCTCGACGATCTCGGTACCCGGCGTCAGCAGGTGCCGCACCTGTGCCACGTACCGGTCGAGGCCGACCACGATCGCGGCCCGACGCAGCGCGGCCGTCGCCCGCGGGGTACGCAGGTCGGCGGCGCCCGGCCCGATCCCCACCACGGTGAGGCGGCCCCGCGGGATCAGCCGGGCGACCGCGACGGTGGCCATCGCACTGGCGCGTTTTCCACAGATCAGCTCCGCGCCGCGACCGGCCTCGCGGGCAGCGGTGAGCGCCGCGGCCTCGGCCACACTGGGCGTACCGACGGCCGCGCGGACCACCTCGGACGGATTCGGTACGACCGTGCCCGCGAGCCGGTCGGCCGGGTAGGTAACCAACGGCCACCCCCGACGACGCGCGACCGCCACGATCCCCGGTTCGTCGGCCTTCAGGTCGACGGTCGCCAACGCCCGCACCGATTCGGCCACCACCCCCGCATCAGCGAGACACTCCCCGATCAGCTCGTCAATCTCATCCGCCGCCACTCCACGACTCGACCCAACCCCCACAACCAACGAAGCCGGCCGATACAACAACCCCCCACCCCCCATCCCGCCCTCCCCCTGATCCCCGACCAGCTCGGCGCCCGCGCCGATCCGGTCGGAGATCACGATTGCCGGCGATCTTGGTGGCGATTGGCTGCCCGGGCGACCATTTGCCACCAAGATCGCCGGAGTGGGCCAGGTCTGGTCGGACAGGAGGTGGAGGGGGGTGTTGTTGAGGAGGGCGGTGGTGATTTGGGGGACGGCGGGAGGGTTGGTTAGGTGGAAGCCCAGGTCGGTGCCGTAGGTGTCGAGGGGGGTTACGCCGGTGGTGTCGGTGGCGGTGGTGATCACTGGCTGGGCGCCGAGTATGTCGGCTATGCGGATTGCGAGGTCGTTGGCGCCGGTGTGGCCACCGAGCAGGGCGACCGCGAACCGGCCGGCCTCATCGACGCAGACGACCGCCGGATCGTCCCGCTTGCCCCGCAGCCACGGCGCCACCAGCCGGATCGTGGCGCCGGTGGCGAGGAAGCACACGAGGGCCCGCGACGCCGCCCAGGCGGTACCGATCTGGTCGGCGACCGGCCCGGACCCAGCAACCGTCTCCCCGGGCCACGCGCCGGCCAGCCGCCCGGCGAGTGCACGACCGGCCGCCGTCGCCGTCACCAACGCGATCCCGGCCCGGCCCGGCAACGTGGCCACCGCCACCGAACCAGCCACCACCGACGACGGCCCAGCCACCACCGGCGCATCGGCCACGGCCCGCGAATCAGAGGCCGCCGGTGCCTCACGCGGCACCGGCGACTCGAACACCGCTGACGGATCGGGTGCCGCGGACCGGTCAGGCACCGTTGGCTCGCAGCGCCTGTCGGGCGACCTTGTCGGCTCGGCGGAAGCCGTGGAAATGGCCCGGATGGTACAGGTGGCTGCGGGTACCCTCGGCGGCGAGCGCCGGCCCGACCAGGAACAGCGTGTGCTTCCACAGCTTGTGGCCGCGTACCGTCTCGGCGAGGGTACCGACGGTGCACCGCAGCAGCAGCTCGTCCGGCCAGCTCACGCGGTAGGCAACCACCACCGGCGTGTCCTCGTCGTACCCGCCGGTGAGCAGCTCCTCGGCGAGTTGGCGGGCCCGTGCGGCGGACAGGAACAGCGCCATGGTGGTGCCGTGCCGGGCGAACCCGGCGACGCTCTCCCCAGCCGGCATCGGCGTCTTGCCGCCTTCGAGCCGGGTGAGGATCACCGACTGGGCGACCTCGGGCACGGTCAGTTCCCGCCGCACCGCCGCCGCGGCCGCCGAGAAGGCCGAGACACCGGGGACCACCTCGACCGCGAGGCCCAGGTCCGCGCAGGCGTCGAGCTGCTCCTGCATCGCGCCCCACAGCGCCGGGTCGCCGGAGTGCAGGCGTACCACGTGCAGGCCCTCGACGACCGCCCGGCGGTAGATGTCCACCGTGGCCTCCAGGGTCAACTCCGCCGAGTCGACCACCTCGGCGTCGGGCGAGGCGTAGTCGAGGACGTCCGGATGGACCAGGCTGGCCGCCCACACCACGATGTCCGCGGACTTGATCGCATTGGCGCCCCGTACCGTGATCAGGTCGGCCGCGCCGGGCCCGGCCCCGACGAACGTC
>JAVHWE010000135.1:0-4696 GCA_032160285.1 Micromonosporaceae bacterium
GTACCGGTTCTTGATGTAGTCGAGGCCCCACAGGATCTGGGTCGCCGGGTTTGTCTGCCAGTCGGCGCCGACGGCCTTCATCTTCGAACCGGGCAGCGCCTGCGCGATGCCGTAGGCGCCGGACGGGTTGGCGGCGTTGACCCGCCAGCCGCTCTCCTTCATCCAGATGTTCTTCAGGCACGGCATCTGGTCCAGCCCGAAGCCGGCCCGGAGCAGGAGCGTGCAGCCGATGGCGACGTTGCCGGTGTACGCGCCGCACGACGCCGGGATGGGCCCGAACGCGGGAGCCGCCTTCGTCGGGTCCTTCTTCGGCTGCTGCTGCTGCGCTTTCTTGGCCGCCTCGTCGGCGAGCCTGGCCTGTTCGGCCGCTTGCGACGCCGCCGCGTCGGCTTTGGATTGAGCTTCGCGCTGGGCCGACCGGGAGGCCGCGGAGACCCGCTGGCGCTCCGCCGCGATCAGCCGCAACTCCCGCTGCTCATCATTCGTGGACTGGGTGCTCTCCGCGGCTTGGAGGACCCGTTGGTGGGACTGGCGGGCGGCGCTCAGGGAAACCCCGCCGACTACGCCCAGAACGAGCACAGCGACGGCGAGCATCCGAAATACGCCGATCCGGTGCCAGAGCCGGATCACGAAGGTTCCCTTCGTCGGGGACAGGGGAACGACGCACAGCCAGCCGCCCGGGGCCCGTGGTGGGAGCCACCCGATGACCGGTCCGGCCGCCGCGGGGTGAGCGGAGCCGGGACGCCGCAGGCGCCGCGATCATCGAGGGTCGATCGCGGCTCCTGACCGCCTACCCTGACCCAGGTCGATGAGATGGGGTACTCGGAGCGGCCCCCTTGTGATATACCTCACCGCCAAAGGGCCTTAATTACCGCGCAAAGGGCAGATCCTCCAGAAGATCGGTCACCACCTCCGCGATCGGTGACCGCTCCGACCGCGTCAACGTCACATGGGCGAACATCGGGTGCCCCTTCAGCACGTCGATGACCGCCGCGATGCCGTCGTGGCGCCCCACCCGGAGGTTGTCGCGCTGGGCCACGTCATGGGTGAGCACCACCCGCGACCCGGTACCGATCCGGGACAGCACGGTCAACAGCACGCCGCGCTCCAGCGACTGGGCCTCGTCCACGATCACGAACGCGTCGTGCAGGCTGCGGCCCCGGATGTGGGTCAGCGGGAGGACCTCGAGCATGCCCCGGGCCACCACCTCCTCCATGACGTTGTCATGGACCAGGGCGCCCAGCGTGTCGTAAACCGCCTGGCCCCACGGCGACATCTTCTCCGCCTCGTTGCCCGGCAGGTAACCCAGCTCCTGGCCGCCGACCGCGTACAGCGGACGGAACACGATGACCTTCTTGTGCTTACGCCGCTCCATCACCTGGTCCAGCCCGGCGCACAAGGCCAGGGCCGACTTTCCGGTACCGGCGCGGCCGCCCAACGACACGATGCCCACGGCGTCGTCCAACAGCAGTTCGAGCGCGATCCGCTGCTCGGCGGAGCGACCGTGCACGCCGAACGCCTCCCGGTCGCCGCGCACCAGCCGGACCGACTTGTCCGGGCCGACCCGGCCCAGCGCCGATCCGTTCGCCGAGTGCAGTACCAGACCGGTGTGGATGGGCAGGTCGCCGGCGCCGTCCAGGTCCACGGCGTCGCCGGCGTACAGCTGCGCCACCTGATCCGTGGTGATCTCCAGCTCGGCCATTCCGGTCCAGGTCGGATCGGTGGCCTGGCCGTGGTGGTACTCGTCGGTCGCCAACCCCACTGATGCCGCCTTCACGCGCAGGGGCATGTCCTTGGTGACCAGGGTGACCCGGCAACCCTCCCGGGCCAGCCCGAGGGCCACGGACAGGATGCGCGCGTCGTTGTTGCCCTCCCGGAAGCCGTGCGGCAGGACGTCCGGATCGGCGTGGTTGAGTTCCACGCGCAGCGTTCCACCCTCGTCGGTCACCGGCAGCGCCTCGTCGAGCCGCCCGTGCTTGACCCGCAGCTCGTCCAGGAAACGCAGCGACCGGCGAGCGAAGTAACCCAGTTCGGGATGGTTGCGCTTACCCTCCAGCTCCGAGATCACCACCAGCGGGATGACCACCTCGTGCTCCGCGAAGCGCAGGAACGCCCCCGGGTCGGATAGCAGAACGGACGTGTCGAGGACGAAGGTGCGGCGCGAATGGCCGCCCTCGTCGTCGGCGGGCGGTGCGGCGGCGGCACGGCGGCGGGTCCCCGCCCGGCTGACCTGCGCCGGCTGGCTGCCGGTGGACGGGTCGGAGGTGCCCTTGGCTGGGCGGAGGCGTTCGGTCACGGGCCAACTCCCGGGTGGGCGACACCCTGGCGCCCGCATTCGCACCAAACCGATGCCCGGCACGGGGTCGGGTGTGGGCCCCGTAGCAGCGTCGCGCGATTCCGGGCCTCCCGGGTGGCCCGGGAAGACCCCGGCCCACACCGAAAATGTAAGCGGCGTACGCCACTTCGGCTAGCGCTAAGGCGCTGGGGTTTCATGACTCACTCAAGTCGAAGGGGCGCGCCCGTGCCGGTACCGCTCCTAGGCTGACGACCATGCCCCCTCTCGACACGCCGCCGACATACCCGTTGTCGGTCGCCGCGGCGCTCTCGGCCACCGCGGCTCGCGCGGACAATTGCGTGTTCTTCTTCGACTTCGACGGGACACTGGCCCCGATACGCGACGATCCGGACAGCGTCCAGCTCTCCCCGGGCATTCACGACGCCATATCCGAGCTGGCCACGCGGGTGAAGACGGTCACCATCGTGTCCGCCCGCCCGGTCGACTTCCTGCGCGAACGGTTCGCCGGCATCCCGCTCACCCTGCACGGCCTGTACGGGCTGGAAAGTCAGGCCGTACCGGGCGAGACCGTCACGTACCCGCCTGCCGCGCCGTGGGCCGAGCGGATGGCCGAGCTGGCCCGGACCGCCGAACGCGACCTGCCGGCCGGGGTACTGGTGGAGTACAAGCGCCTGGCGCTCGCGCTGCACTACCGGTCGGCCCCCGAACTGCGCGAGACCGTCCACGCCTGGACCGCCGACCAGGCACGCCGGCACGGCCTGCGGGTACAGGAGGGTCGGATGGTGACCGAACTGAAGCCGTCGGTGCAGCGCGACAAGGGCAGCGTGGTGGCCGAGGACATCGACGGGTACGCCTGCGCCTGGTTCTTCGGTGACGATCTCGGGGACCTCACCGCGTTCCGGGCGATCACCGCGCACCGGGCCCGCCACCCGGACTTCGTGGGCGTACGGGTGGCGGTCGGCAACCCGGAGACCGGGGCGGCGGTCGCCGCCGCCGCCGACCTGCACCTCGACGGCCCGGTCGAGGTGGCCGTCTTCCTGCAGCAGGTGATCGACGCCCTGTAGGCACCCGGTCGAAACGCGGGACGACCGGAGGGGCTCAGGCGCCGTAGCGTCGCTGCCGGCTGGCGTACGCGCGGAGCGCCCGGAGGAAGTCGACGCGGCGGAAGCCCGGCCAGTACGCCTCGCAGAAGTAGAACTCGGCCTGCGCGCTCTGCCACAGCATGAAGCCGGACAGCCGTTGTTCGCCGCTGGTACGGATGACCAGGTCGGGGTCGGGCTGGCCCCTGGTGTACAGGTGCTCGGCGATGTGGTCGACGTCGAGGATCTCGGCCAGCTCCTCGATGGAGGTCCCCGCCTTCGCATGCTCGTGCAGCAGCGACCGGACCGCGTCGGCGATCTCGCGCCGGCCGCCGTACCCGACGGCGATGTTGACGTGCGCACCGCCGGTACGCGAGATGGTCCGCTCCTCCGCGCCCTTCAGCGACTCGGCGAGCGCCGCCGGCAGCAGGTCGATCGCGCCGACCATGTGCAGCCGCCACGGGTTGCCGTCCTCGGCCAGGTCGCCGGCCAGGTCCTCGATGATCTGCAGCAGCGGATCGAGCTCACTGGCCGGCCGGCCCAGGTTGTCGGTGGACAGCAGCCACAGCGTCACGTGGCCGATCCCGGCCTGGTCGCACCAGTGCAGCAGCTCCCGGATGCGGACGGCACCGACCCGATGGCCGTCGTTGGGGTCCACGTAGCCCATCTCACGGGCCCACCGCCGGTTGCCGTCGACGATGACCCCGACGTGGGCCGGCAACGGCTTGCCGACCAGCCTGGACGCCAGTCGACGCTCGTACACGGAGTAGATCAGGTCGCGCAGGCCCACGGGGAGCAGCGTATCCACCTTCGGGGTCGGTTCACGAGTCCCCACCCGGAGGATAGGACGGCTGTCGTCAGCCCATGTCGAGCCGGGCCCGCAGCGCGTCCAGCTCCGCCCACAGGACGCCCGGAAGCTTATCGCCGAAGGTCGCGAACCACTTGGTGACCTGCGGAAGCTCGGCCCGCCACTCATCCGGGTCGACGCGCAGCGCGGCTTCGAGATCGGCGGTGGTGACGTCGAGACCGCTGACGTCGATGGCGTCCGGCGTCGGCACGTACCCGATCGGGGTGTTGACGCCCCGGCCGGTACCTTCGATGCGTTCGACCATCCATTTGAGCACGCGCGAGTTCTCGCCGAACCCGGGCCACAGGAACCGGCCGTCGTCGCCGCGGCGGAACCAGTTGACGTAGAAGATCTTCGGTAGCAGCGACGGGTCGCCGGCACCGGCACCGGCACCCTTGCCCATCTCCAGCCAGTGCGCGAAGTAGTCGCCGCCGTGGTAGCCGATGAACGGCAGCATCGCCATCGGATCCCGGC
>JAVHWE010000229.1:0-6677 GCA_032160285.1 Micromonosporaceae bacterium
TCCATGCTGGTCGGCCGTTATCGGGTACCCGCCGGTAATCCGGCGTGGACATCCGCGACACACGGACGCGACTGAGTGTGTCGCTGCCGTAAAGGCGGCTTTAGGCGGTGAAGGTCACGGTTAACACGTGTTTTCACGCTCTGGGGCTAGATGCCGGGATCAATAGCGCCACCTAAGGTGAATATTTTCAGGATCTTTGCGTATATTTTGGCAATCGAGCGAGAACCTGGCTACGGTCAGCTACGTCCGCACCGCGGGCCCCACGGTCGGTAACGCCGAATCCTGCCGCCGGCTGTTGGGAACTCGTCCACTGGGCAGGAGCGGGGGACCCATGGTTCCTCGGTACCCGACATCGGTCGGGTACCTCGGGGTGAAGCCGCCGTGAGCGGCCGGGCACCTCAGCCCGAACCCGACAGCTCACCTCGTAGGCGTGGAGGTTGTCACATGTCACAGGACCAGTACCACGCACGCCATCGCCAACAGGCGCCCGCTCGGCGCACCACCGGCCGGGTCGGCCTGGGTCTGTTGGTCGCGGGAGCCACTGGCGCCGCAACCCTGATGGGTCCGGCCACGGCGGCCAACGCCGAGTCGGGCGTCAACTGGGATGCGGTCGCCCAGTGCGAGTCCGGAGGTAACTGGAACATCAACACCGGCAACGGCTACTCCGGTGGCCTGCAGTTCACCAGGGGAACCTGGGCCGGTTACGGTGGCACGCAATACGCGTCGAGCGCCCACCGGGCGACCAGGGAACAGCAGATCGCGGTCGCCGAGAAAGTACTGCACGGCCAGGGCATCGGCGCCTGGCCGACCTGCGGTCGCCGCAGTGGTGCGGCGCAGCAGCACGCCACGAGGCACTCCGCGCCGGCCACCCGGTCGAGCGGACACAGCACCCGCAGGTGGGCGCCGGCGAAGCCGGCCACGTCGCGCAGGCTCAGGCAGATGGCCCCGGCGAACCCGGACATCGTGGCCAACAGCGACGGTCGCACCTATCAGGTGCGGTCCGGTGACACCCTGTCCGGCATCGCCGAGCAGGAGCGCGTCACCGGGGGCTGGCAGGCGCTGTACGAAATCAACCGTCAGCTGGTTGGCGGGGACCCGGATCTGATCATGCCGGGTCAGCAACTCGCCCTCTGACGAGTCAATCGCAGGACCGGCACGGGGTGTCCGCCATCCAGGCGGGCGCCCCGTTCGGGTGCCGGGTTGACCGGCGTACCGGGTTGAACGGCGACGTCCGATCCTGTTGGGTGCGGGTATGGCGCTGATCGGCGGGGGTGGGCTGCACCGCGGGTACAGTGTCGGGGTTTTCGTCGTGCTGGCCTCGCTGGACAACGTGGCGATCGGTCTGGTGCCACCGCTGGTCAGCCCGATCAGCCGCGACCTGGCGGTGAGCGAGAGCGCCATCGGACTGGTCACCGCCGGCAGTTTTCTGATCTCCGCGGTGGCCGGGGTCGGCTGGGCGTACTGGGGTGACCGCACCGACCGCAAGCGGCTGCTGATGCTCGGTACCGTGCTCTGGGCGCTCGGCCTGGCGGTGACCGCGACGGCCGGCACCTGGTCCGCCTTCGCCGGAGGCCAGGCGGTCGCCTCGCTCGGCCTGGGCGCGGTCGGCTCGGTCGGTTACTCCGTCGTCAGCGACCTCATCTCGCCCCGCCGTCGCGGCATCGTGATGAGCCTGTGGGGCCTGTCGCAGGGTGTCGGCACGCTCGCGGGGACCCTGCTCGGCGGGGTGCTCGGCGGCAGCGACTGGCGGCGGCCGTTCTGGCTGCTCGCAGGGGTGGGCGTGGCCGCCGCGGCGGCGTACGTGTTCACGTACGACATCCGGCGCGGGCAGAGCGAGCCGGAACTGGCCGGTATCTTCGCGGCGGGTGGCGACTACGAGTACCGGATCACCCGCGCGGACCTGCCACAGATCCTGCGCCGGCGCAGCAACATATGGCTGATCCTGCAGGGTCTGACCGCGCAGGTGACGTTCGGTTCGTTGGTGTGGCTGCCGCGGTTGTTACAGGCGAAGGCGCAGGCGCAGGGGTACCCGGAGGACACGGCGATTCTGATCGGCAGCCTGTTCGCCACGATGTTCCAGCTCGGCGGCGTTCTGTCGATCATCGGCGGCCTGATCGGCGACCGTCTGCAGCGGCGCACGCTACGAGGTCGGGCGCTGGTCGCCGCGGTGGGCATCATCGCCGGCGTGCCGCTGTACCTGCTGTTGTTCTTCGCTCCGCTCCGAATCGACGTCGCACCGGGCGCCGGCGGCGGCGCGGTCACCCGGGCGGTGCTGACGAGCATTGTCACCGAGCCGGCGATGGCCCTGACCTTCCTCACCGCGCTCGGCGCGCTCGCGTTGACGTCGGCGAACGCGCCGAACTGGTTCGCGCTGATCTCCGACGTCAACCCGCCCGAACACCGGGGAACCGTGTACAGCATGGGCAACCTCGTCAACGGGGTGGGTCGGGCGGCCGGCAACGGTGTCGTCGGACTGGTCTTCCGCTCGCTCGCGGGCAGGTTGCCGGCGCCCACCAACTACGCCGCCGGACTGGCCATCTTCCAGATCTTCTTCGTCCCCACGGCGCTGCTGTACTACCTGGCGTCGCGCACCTCCCCCACCGATATCCGTGCCGTTCGCCACAGCCTCGCCGGGCGCGCCGCCGACCGGACCGCCCGTGTTCCGATCGGGGACGCGCGGCCCTGACGTGTTGCCGGGTGCCCTCGTCCGCGGCGGCCGGGCCCGCGTACGGTCGGGCGCATCGCGCGCCCGGATCCGGCGGTTCGGCGTACCGCCCCGGCAACGCGGTGCCGGGTCGGCGCGCCGCAGCCGAGGCGTGGATAGGCTCTGAACATGGCCCGGCTGCTGCGATTCGCGGTCAGTTCGCTCCTGGCGACACTGGCCAGCGCCGCGGTGTTTCCCCTCGTGTACCGGGGTGGCGGGCCACGCCTGGCCACGCTGGCCGCGTTCGTCACCGGTGCGCTGGTCGGGTTCGTGGTCAACCGCTGCTGGACATGGCAGGGCCGGGACCGGAGCACACTCGGGCGCGACATCCTCCGGTACGCCGCGGTGGCCTGTTCGGTCGCGGCGCTGGCCGCGGTGGCCACCACCGTCACCGACGGGTACACCACGCGCGCGGGCCTGGACAGCGCCACCCGGACGATTCTCGTTGAGGGCGCGTACCTGGGTACCTATCTGGTGATGTTCGGGGTCAAGTTCCTGGTGCTGGATCGCTGGGTGTTTCGGGCCCGGGACCCCCGCGCACGCCAGGCGTGACCGGCTGGCACGGTCGCCGCCAGCCCGGCAGCGTGGCAGACTGGATCGCAGCGTCCCTTCCCGCCGCGACGTTTGCTTCCCGGTTGACTGCTTCCCCGTTCCGGCCCAGCGCCCGGTTCCGCGATCGACGGCGCGCTGCCAGGTGAGGGAGGCGGCGGTGTACATCCCGGACGCGGTACACGAGCTGATCGAGTGGGAAGTGGCCGCCGCGTACGAGCACGGCTACCGGGCCGCCGTCGCCGACATCGCGGCCGGCCACACCGAGCTCGAGGCGGCGTGGCGACCGGTCGGACGGCGTCGCCACGATGAACGGGTGGCCGAGCGGATCGCCGAGATGCGAAGCCACGCGCGGCGGCTGCGCGCCGAGCTGGCGCGGACCTGCCCTCCCGGCGACGCTGATCGGGACTGGCCGCCGGTCGCGGTACCGGGTAGACCCGTCCCCCGTTAGCCGGGTTTGGTGCCCGGCTCGCTGGGTAGGCGTCGGGTCTAGCACTGGAGGTGCGATGACACAGGAACGCCAGCAGCAGCCGCCGGGGACCGAGCGGGCCATGCTCCGAAAGCCCGACCACGGCGAAGAGTCCTACCGGGGCCACGGCCGCCTCGCCGGGAAGGCGACGGTGGTGACCGGTGGGGACAGCGGCATCGGCCGGGCCGTGGCGATCGCGTTCGCGCGTGAGGGCGCCGATGTCCTCATCGCCTACCTGGACGAGCACGAGGACGCGGCCGACACCGCGCACGTCGTCGAACAGGCCGGGCAGCGCGCGGTGCTCGTCGCCGGGGACCTGGCCGAGCCGAAGAACTGCCAGAGCGTCATCGACCGGGCGGTGACCGAATTCGGGCGCATCGACGTGCTCGTCAACAACGCCGCGTACCAGATGACGCACGAAACGCTCGAAGAGGTCGACGACGAGGAGTGGGACCACACGTTCGCGGTCAACGTGGACGCCATGTTCCGGCTGTGCAAATCGGCGTTGCCGCACATGGATTCCGGCGCGTCGATCATCAACACCACATCGATCAACTCAGACCAACCCAAACCGACCCTGCTGCCGTACGCGACGACGAAGGGCGCCATCGCCAACTTCACCGCCGGCCTGGCCCAACTCGTCGGGGAGCGCGGCATCCGGGTCAACAGCGTCGCGCCGGGTCCGATCTGGACACCGCTGATCCCGTCGACGATGCCACCGGAACAGGTCGAGCAGTTCGGTAGGAACACTCCCCTGGGCCGTCCGGGCCAGCCCGCCGAACTCGCACCCGTCTACGTCCTGCTCGCCTCCGACGAAGCCAGTTACATCTCCGGCGCGCGTATCGACGTGACAGGTGGAAAGCCCGTCCTCTAGCGGTCGTCACGCCGTGCCGGGTGTCTCGCCCGGCGCGGCGTCACCGTGCAAGGGCGGCAGCACCGCCCTGGCGCGGCGTCACCGCCCCTGGCGCGGCAGCACCGCCCTGGCGAGCAGGCCCTGCTCCGCCACGACCGGCACGGACAGCGTCTTGTAGCCCACCTGGTCGAACAGCACGGTCATCTGTTCGCCCTCGTACCGCAGTACGATCCCGTCGCCCCACCCGGCGTGGGTCACCCGGCCGTTCACCGGAAACGGCCCCTCACCGGCGTCGTCGTCGACCGCTTCGGCGCGCCCCGACAGGCAGTTGTCGCAGTGTCCACAACGACCGCCGAGGTGCTCACCGAAGTACGACAGCAGGGCCCGTCCCCGGCAGCCGAACGTCTCGGCGAGGGTACGCATCATGTCCAGCCGCGACCGCTGCACCACCTGACGCCGCTCGGCCTGCGCCACCGCCGCCCGGGCGGCCTCCGCCGGATCGGGCGCGAACGGAGCGGACCGCCACCGTCCGCCCCGGCCGGCGACCGCGGCGCCCACCTCCTCCAGCAGCGCGAGTTGCTCGCCGAGCTTGCGCGGGCCCAGCCCGGTCGCCTCCCGCAGCGCGGCGCGGGTTGCCGGTTGCGGCCCCAGCGCGGCGGCCAGCCGGGCGAGATCGTCGACGGCGGGGGTGCCGCCGGTGAAGAACTTCCGCAACCCGGTGTCCTCGGTACGGAACAACAGCAGCGCCTGCGCTGATTCGCCGTCGCGGCCGGCCCGGCCGATCTCCTGCAGGTAGCTATCCGGGGAGTCCGGCAGCGACATGTGGTTGACCCAGCGGATGTTCGGCTTGTCGATGCCCATGCCGAACGCGTTCGTGGCGACCATGATCGGCACGTTGTCGGCGAGAAACGCCAGGTGTCGGCGGCTTCGTTCACGTGCCGGCAGGCCGCCGTGGTACGCCGTGGCCGACAGCCCCTCGGCATCCAGCCGGGCCGCGAGATCCTCGGCGAGACGCCGGGTGGGCACGTACACGATGCCGGGCGGCTCGGACGCGCGCAGCCGACCGAGCAGTCGCTGCCACCGCTGCTCGGCGTCGACGCACTGGACCGCCTCGAGGAACACGTTCGGGCGGTCCAGCCCGGTCACCACGAGTTCCGGGTCGCGCAGGCGGAGTCGGGCGACGATGTCGTCGCGGACCGGCGGCGACGCGGTCGCGGTCAGGGCGACCACCGGGGGGTGGCCCAGCTCCTCGATCGCCCGACCGAGGTGCAGGAAATCGGGGCGGAAGTCGTATCCCCACGCCGGATGCAGTGCGCCTCGTCCACCGCGATGAGTCCCGGCGCGGCCTTCCTGATCGCCGCGAGCCGGTCGCGGTCGGCGAGCTGCTCCGGGGTCACGAACACGTACTCGACCGATCCCGACTGCAGCCGATCGAGCGCCTCGCGCTGCGCGGCCGCACCGTCGACCGAGCTGAGCCGGATCGCGGCCAACGCCTCGTCGCCGCGGCCGAGCAGGGCCGCGATCTGGTCGTACTGCAGTGCCAGCAGCGGCGACACGACCAGCGTCGGACCGTCCAGCAGGACGCCGGGCACCTGGTAGATCGCCGACTTCCCACCGCCGGTGGGCGCGACCACCAGCGCGTCCCGCCCGGCCATCAGGGCGCGCATCGCGGTCGCCTGTTCCGGGCGCAGCTCATCCCAGCCGAAGCGCTCGCGCGCCACGGCGCGCAGCCTCGCCGTCATGTCCACCGGCGATTACCGTGGTCGTCGTCGGGGCAGTGGCCAGGGCCGGGCGAGGCGAACCGGCCGGCGGGTCCGGAGATCACCGTGCCCGGCCCAGCTCGTCGCCCAGCAGCCGGTCCCAGTCGGCGAGGAAGCGGTCCAGGCCGTAGCGGGCCAGAGCAGCCTGCCGGGCGCGGTCACCGAGCTGGCGGGCCTGATCCGGCTCGTCGATCAGCCACCGGGCCGCGTCGACGAGCGTGTCCACCCGGGTGGCGAGCACACCCGCGTCCGGCGGTACCGCGGCGACCGCCTCGGTGGTCGCCAGCGCCAGCACCGGCATCCCGATCGTCATGGCCTCGATCAGGCTCAGCCCGAGCGAGG
>JAVHWE010000248.1:0-5169 GCA_032160285.1 Micromonosporaceae bacterium
GCCGCCGACCTGTCCGTCGACCTGTCGACCGTCAGCCGCCAGGTGGCGACGCTGGAGTCGACCGGCCTGGTCCGCCGGACCGTCGATCCCACCGATCGTCGGGCGAGTCTGATCGAAGCGACCGAGATTGGGGTGACTGTGTTCACCGAGAACCGCGAGAAGTGGCTTGGAGCGCTGGAAGGCCTCTTCGCCGACTGGACAACGCCCGAGCGGAAGGAGTTCGTACGGCTCTTCGCCCGGCTGAACCAGGCCATGCAAACGCAGGCTGTGGGAACGAACGTGCCGGCTGGTGCCGGAATGGAGACGGTATGACCACCACCACCCCGACCGTAGAACGTCCACGGTTGTCCCACCGGCAGATCCTGCTGCTCATGAGTGGCCTGATGGCCGGCATGCTGCTCGCCGCGCTGGACCAGACCATCGTCGGCACCGCCCTGCCGACGATAATCGGCAAGCTCGGCGGCATCGAGCACTACTCGTGGGTGGTGACCGGCTACCTGCTGGCCTCGACCGCGTCCACCCCGCTTTACGGCAAGATCAGCGACCTGTACGGCCGGCGTCCGGTTTTCCTCTTCGCCATCGGGACGTTCCTGGTCGGATCGTTGCTCGCGGGCCGGTCCTGGGGGATGGTGCCGCTGATCGCGTTCCGGGCCATTCAGGGCCTCGGCGCCGGCGGCCTGATGACGCTGGCCTTCACGATCATCTCGGACGCGGTATCGCCCCGCGAGCGGGGCCGCTACCAGGGCCTGTTCGGTGCGGTGTTCGGCGTGGCCTCGGTGGCCGGGCCGCTGGTCGGGGGCTACTTCGCCGAGCACAACTGGCGTTGGATCTTCTACATCAACCTGCCGATCGGCATCGTGGCGCTGTTCGTGTCCAACCACGTGCTGCGGCTGCTGCCGCACCAGCGCCGCGACCACACGATCGACTGGTCCGGCGCCGCCACGCTCGTCGTCGGCGTCAGCGCCATCCTGCTGGCCCTGTCCTGGGGTGGCAAGGAGTACGCCTGGAGCTCCCCGACGATCGTGGCGCTGCTCATCGTCGGTACCGTCGTCAGCGCGCTGTTCCTGTACATCGAGACGCGGGCCGCCGAGCCGATCCTGCCGCTGCGGCTGTTCCGCCGCCCGACCTTCAGCATCGCCAACTCCGCCGGCTTCATCGTCGGCTTCGGCATGTTCGGCTCGATCATCTACGTGCCGCTGTACCTGCAGATCGTCAAGGGCGCGACGCCGACCGCGTCCGGCCTGTTGATGCTGCCGATGATGGTCGGCATCATCTTCACGTCGATCGTGTCCGGCCAGTTGATCAGCAGGCTTGGCCGCTACAAGTGGTTCCCGGTTGTCGGCGCTTTCGTGATGGCCGTCGGGTTGGTCCTGTTCACCCGGCTCGGTGTCGACAGCGCGGTGTGGCTGACCTTCTTCCCCATGGTCGTCATCGGTATCGGCCTCGGCCTGGCCATGCAGCCGCTGATCCTCGCCGTGCAGAACTCCGTCGACCTGCGCGACATGGGCGCCGGTACCTCCACGGCCACGTTCTTTCGGGCGCTGGGTGGCTCGTTCGGCGTCGCCACGCTGGGATCGATCATGACCAACCGGCTGAACACCGAACTACAGCCCCGGGTGACGGCCGCGTACGCCACGCTGTCCGGGGCGGTACAAGAGCGGTTGGCGCCGCTGGTCAAGGGTGGCATCTCGATCAACGACCCAAAGTCGATCAAGGCGTTGCCGGAGCCGCTGCGACGCGCGATCCAGGAGGGTTTTGTGGCGGCCCTGCACCCGTTGTTCCTAGTGTCGGCGAGCGTCACCCTGCTCGCGGTGATCCTCTGCGTGGCGTTGCCCAACAAGGAACTCAAGGGTCCCGGCCCGGCCGGCCCGGCCACACCGGCGGCCGACCGCGCCCACGACGACGAGCAGGCCGCCGCGGACCTGGAGGCCAAGGCCGCCACGATGATCTGACCGCGGCCGGACGAGGGTCCCTCCAGGGCCCTCGGTGCTCTAGCGTCGGGTTATGAAGAGCACGATGATGGCGGCGCCGCTTCAGGTTTCGCGCCTGTTGGAGCACGGTCGTACGGTTCACCGCGCGTCCGAGGTCGTCACCTGGACCGGCGCGGGCGCGCGACGGACCAGTTTCGCCGAGGTCGGGCGGCAGGCGGCGCAGCTCGCACACGTGCTGCGCGACGATCTCGGCATCGACGGCGACCAACGGATCGCCACGTTCATGTGGAACAACGCCGAGCACCTCGTGGCGTACCTCGCCGTGCCCAGCATGGGCGCGGTCCTGCACACGCTGAACGTCAGGCTCTTCCCCGACCAGCTCACCTTCATCGCCGGTCACGCCGAGGACCGGGTCGTCATCGTCGACTCCACGCTGATCGGCGCGCTGGCCCGGGTACTGCCGAGGATCGGCTGCGTCGAGCACGTGATCGTGGTCGGCGGCGGCGACGCCACGCCCCTGGCCGCCGCGCCGCACGTCACCGTGCACCGCTGGGAGGAGCTGCTCGCCGGAAAGCCCGACCGGTACGACTGGCCGGTCGTGGACGAGAACGACGCCGCCGCGCTGTGTTACACCTCGGGTACCACGGGCGAGCCCAAGGGCGTGGCGTACTCGCACCGGTCGCTCTGGCTGCACTCGATGGAGGTGTGCATGGCGGAGACCTTCGCGCTCAGCCCCGCCGACCGGGAGCTGGTGATCGTGCCGATGTTCCACGCGATGGCGTGGGGTCTGCCGTACGCGTCGTTCATGGCCGGCAGCTCGCTGCTCATGCCGGACCGTTTCCTGCAGGCCGCGCCGATCGCCGAGATGATCGCCACCGAGCGGCCGACGAAGGGCGGCGCGGTACCGACGATCTGGACCGACCTGCTCGCCCACCTCGACGCGAACCCGACCGACGTGTCGTCGCTGACCGAGGTCATCGTCGGCGGCTCGGCCTGCCCGCCGGCGCTCATGCACGCGTACTCCCAGCGGCACGGCATCGAGATCGTCCACGCCTGGGGGATGACCGAGATGTCGCCGCTGGGATCGGTGTCGCGCGCCCCGGTCGGTCTGTCGCCGGAGGACACCTGGGCCTACCGGTACACCCAGGGCCGGGTACCGGCCGGGGTCGAGGCCCGCGTGGTCGGCCCGCTCGGCGACGTGGTGGCGGCCGACGGCACGGCTGTCGGCGAGATCGAGGTACGGGGACCGTGGATCACCGAGCGGTACCTCGGCGACGCCGAGCCCGATCCGGACAAGTTCCACGACGGCTGGCTGCGGACCGGCGACGTCGGGAGCCTGTCGCCGGACGGCTTCCTCACGCTGACCGACCGGGCCAAGGACGTCATCAAGTCCGGTGGTGAGTGGATCAGCTCCGTCGAGCTGGAGAACGCCCTGATGGCACACCCCGCCGTGCTGGAGGCGGCGGTGGTCGGGGTGGCCGATTCCCGGTGGGGCGAGCGCCCCCTCGCGACCGTCGTGCGGCGGGAGGGCGCCGAGGTCAGCGCCGACGACCTGCGAACCTTCCTGGGCGAACGGGTCGCCGGCTGGCAGCTTCCGGAGCGCTGGGCGTTCGTCGCGGCGGTACCGAAGACCAGCGTCGGCAAGTTCGACAAGAAGATGCTGCGCTCGCAGTTCGCCGAGGGTGAACTGGAGGTGGTCGCCCTCGGCGACTGACCGCGCTGCGCCGCGGTCAGGCCGACTTGCGGGCCGAGGCCTTCTTGGCGGCCGCCTTCTTCGCCGGTGCGTCCTTTGATCCGGTACCGCCGGTTGTCTTCTTCGCCGTGGTCTTCTTCGCGGGGGCGCCGTCCGCGGCGGGGGTGGCCTTGCCGGCCGCGGCCTTGCGGGCCGGCGCCTTCGTGGCGGGCGCCTTACGCGCGGCACCCTTGTGCGCCGGTGCCTTCTGCGCCGGTGTCTTCTGCGCCGACCGGGCCGAGCCGATCGGAGTCGGCTCGGCGCCTGAGCCGGCGTCCGAGCCGGTGCCCTTGTCCACTCCGCTGGATTCGCCGCGGGCGGTCCTGGCCCGTTCGACCGAGGCGCGCAGCGCCGCCATCAGATCCACCGCCCCGGACGGTGCCGGCTCCTCCTCCGCCGCGGCGACGACCTCCCGGCCGGCCACTTTCGCGTCGATGACCTCCTGCAGGGCGGCCCGGTAGTTGTCGGTGTACTCGGTCGGGTCGAAGTCGGCCGCCATCGATTCGATCAGCGAACCGGCCATGGCCAACTCGGGCGCACGGACCTCGATGTCATCGCCGAGGAACTCGAAGTCCGCCTGGCGGATCTCGTCGGGCCACAGCATGGTGTTCAAAACCAGGACATTCTCGCGGACCCGCAGGGTGGCCAACTGCTCACGCTGGCGCAGCGCCACCTTCACGATCGCCACCCGGTCGGTACGGGTGAGGGCGTCGCGCAACAGCACGTACGGCTTGGTCGCCGACGCGTCCGGCTCCATGTAGTACGCCTTGTTGTACAGGATCGGGTCGACCTGTTCGGCGGGCACGAACTCCAGGACCTCGATCGCGTGGCTGGTGGTCAACGGCAGCTCGGCGAAGTCCTCGTCGGTAAGGATCACCAGCTCGCCGCCGCCCAGGTCGTACCCCTTGGCGATGTCGTCGTAGGTGACCTCCTCGCCGCAGATCGAGCAGGTCCGCTTGTACCGGATCCGACCCCCGTCGACGCGGTGGACCTGGTGGAAACGGATGTCCTTCTCCTCGGTCGCCGAGTACAGCTTGACCGCGATCGACACCAGGCCGAACGAGACGGCGCCCTTCCAGATCGATCGCATCGCCGTGACCCTCCGCTCCGCCCCTGACCAGCCCGCATGGACAGGATCGCATTGTCGGGCCGGTCAGCGCGAGGTCTTCACCGGGCCAACCGGTTTGCCCGTAGCATCGGACGCGTGTCCGGCTCACCGTTTGCGCCGATGCTCGCCACCGCGGGCGACCTTCCCGTGGGCGCGGGCTGGGGGTACGAGCTGAAGTGGGACGGGGTTCGCGCCATCGCTGTGTGTAACGAGGCGCCGACCCGGCTGTACGGGCGTCGTGGCAACGAGATCACCGCGGGGTACCCGGAGCTCGCCAAGGTGGGCGCTGCCACCGGCACCCCGGTCGACGCGGTCGTCGACGGCGAGATCGTCGCCATGGGTACCGACGGTCGACACTCCTTCCGGGACCTGGCCGAACGCATGCACGTCCGGGACGC
>JAVHWE010000386.1:0-6236 GCA_032160285.1 Micromonosporaceae bacterium
TCGCCCAGGACCCGGCCAGGATCGGTGAGATCTTTCTCAAGGCGATCGCGCTGCGCACCACCGCCAAACGCTAGCCCGCCGGCCCACCCGCCCCGGCCGGTGGGACGCCTCGGGTGCGGTTGCCCGGCTGGATACGGGCGAGGGTAGCGTCGGCACCGTCGAGTCCGCGATGAAGGGAAGGTCATGGCAGAGGCGGCGAAAATCGGCGTTACCGGCCTGGCGGTGATGGGCCGCAACCTGGCGAGGAACCTGGCCCGGCACGGGCACCCGGTTGCCCTGCACAACCGGTCTTCGGAGAAGACGAAGTCGCTGGTTGAGGAGTTCGGCCACGAGGGCACGTTCCTCCCCGCCGACAGCCCGGAGCAGTTCGTGGCCTCGCTGGAGCGCCCCCGCCGGGTCGTGATCATGGTGAAGGCCGGCGGCCCGACCGACGCGGTGATCGACGAGTTCGCGCCGCTGCTCGAGGCCGGCGACATGATCGTTGATGGGGGCAACGCCCACTTCGAGGACACCCGCCGCCGGGAGGCGGCCCTGCGCGAACGGGACCTGCACTTCGTCGGTACGGGGGTGTCCGGTGGCGAGGAGGGTGCCCTGAACGGGCCGAGCATCATGCCCGGTGGCTCCGAGGAGTCCTACCAGGCGCTGGGGCCGCTGCTGGAGGACATCTCGGCGACGGTCGACGGCACGCCCTGCTGCACCCACGTGGGGCCGGACGGCGCCGGGCATTTCGTCAAGATGGTCCACAACGGCATCGAGTACGCCGACATGCAGCTCATCGCCGAGGCGTACGACCTGCTGCGCAACGCCGCCGGGCTGGAGCCGGCCCAGATCGCGGACGTCTTCCGGCGGTGGAACACCGGGCGGCTCGACTCGTACCTGATCGAGATCACCGCCGAGGTGCTCGCGCACGTCGACGCGGCCACCGGCAAGCCGTTCGTCGACGTGGTCGTCGACCAGGCCGAGCAGAAGGGCACCGGCCGCTGGACCGTGCAGATCGCGCTGGACCTCGGGGTGCCGGTGAGCGGTATCGCCGAGGCGGTCTTCGCCCGGTCGCTGTCCGGCTCCGCCGATCTGCGCGCGGCGTCGCGGGGCCTGCCCGGACCGCGCGCCGCTACGCTCGCCGCGTCGGCCGCCCAGACCCTGGTCGACGACGTGGAGCAGGCGCTCTACGCGTCGAAGATCGTGGCGTACGCGCAGGGCTTCAACCAGATCCAGGCCGGCAGCGCCGAGTACGACTGGAACATCGATCCGGGAGCGATGGCGACCATCTGGCGCGGCGGCTGCATCATCCGGGCCGAATTCCTCGACCGGATCAGGGCCGCCTACGACGGCGACCGCAACCTGCCGTCGCTGCTGGTCGACGAGTACTTCACCGAGTCGGTCCGCGACGCGCAGGACGCGTGGCGCCGGGTCGTCGGTACGGCCGCCGGTCTGGGTATCCCGGCGCCGGGTTTCGCCACCGCGCTGGCGTACTACGACGGGTTGCGGGCACCGCGGTTGCCGGCCGCCCTGGTGCAGGGGCAGCGCGACTTCTTCGGTGCGCACACCTACCGTCGGGTCGACCGGCCCGGCGCGTTCCACACCCTCTGGGGCGGCGACCGTAGCGAGGTCACCAGCTGATCGCAGGCCGGCAGCGCCCGCCGGACGTCAGCGCGCGGCCGGGTCGGCGACCTGACCGACGAACAGGGGCAGTCCGGTCGGCCGGTGCACGACGGCGAACACGAACGGGTGGTCGACGCGGACGACCGTGGGCGGTGCGAGGGCCGCAGTGACGGACATGCCGACGCCGGTCGCCGCGGCCGCCGTCGTGCCCTGTTCGTCCACAGTGATGTCGGCGCGGTGCACGGCCTGGCTCACGTACAGGTTCGGCTCGATGCCGGTGAAGTCTGCCGTGGCCGGGTCGAATGCATGCCGCACACCCAGCTCCCGCAGCGGCGCGGCCAGCTCGATGGTGGTCGCGACATGCCAGCGCGGCAGGTCCAGCCCGAGCGAGGTCGGCCGCAGCGCGGCCCGGACCGACGCCAACGAGCGGGCGGTCAGCAGATCGGTGGGCGCACCGGCACCGTCACCGGTCCGGAGCATGACCCACATGGCCAGCTCACCGCCCCGGTACGGGAGTTCGACGGCCTCGACGTCGCCGACCCGGGCGTACCCGAGGATGGTGACCAGCCGCATGGTGGGTACCTGAACGGTGTGTCCGTCGGCCCGGGTGAACGCGGCCGGGCCGGTCGGCGTCACGTCGCCGAACCGGTGCTGCCAGTCGGCCTTCAGGTAGACGGCATTGGCGAGCACGAGCCGCGTCGCGGGGTCGACGGTGGCGAACAGCTCACGGATATGGCCGGCGGTCTGCCGGCGTACCCAGTCGTTGATGGTCCGTGCCGCGGTGGGGGAGCTGAAGTCGACGGTGTGCACGCCGGCGTCGTACTGGGTGGCTAGCGTGTGCAGGTACGCGGCGCCGATCTGCTCCCCGACCGGTGTGAACAGGGCGTTGCCGACGAGCACGGTAGCCCGGCGGTCGGCCGGCAGGACCCGGGCGGTGACCGCGTTGAACGCGTCGTCGCGGCCGGCCGGCGGGAAGCCGAACGCGTGGTCGATCTCGGCGGCGGTTTCGCCGGCCGCGCCGGCACGTGCCATCGAGAACGCGTAGCCGATGCTCAGTGGGGAGGCGACCCAGTTCGTGGACTGCTCGGCGGTGAGCCGGCTCAGCGCGTACCCGAAGTCGGTGATCCCGGCGGTGAGCGCGTCGACCGGAGCGTCCGGCGGCGGGGTGGCCCGGGTGACGCCGTCGGCCCGGACCGTGGTCACGTCCCCTGCCTGCGCGGAGCCGGTGGCGGTCACGGCAAGGATGGTACAGGCCGCGCAGCAGAGCACGATCTGCAAAAACCGACGATTGCCGTTAATCATGTATATCCCCTGGTCAGCGCGTGTGTGACTACGACGGTGCAGCGACCTTAGGAGTTCCATAAGGACAGTGCGAATGGGCGCAACAACCGGATAACGTGCTGGCCATGGGCGCTACCCGAGCGGTCGGGGCTCTGCTCGGCGCCGTGCTGGCGGTGCCCGCGCTGCTCGGAGTCGATACCCGACCGGCCGCCGCGGCATCAACAACAGCCGCGAAAACCACAGCCGCGACACCGGCAACAGCCGTGTCGCAGCCGCTCGGTGCGGTGCCGGCGGCCGGTGCGGTGGCGGCGGTTGGTGCGGCCCCCGGGGCTGATGCGGTGCCCGGTGTTGGTGCGGGGCCGCGGGTCGGTGTGGTGGCGGGTGTCGGGGCGGTTTCCGGAGTTCGGGCGGCGCCTGGGACGGGGCCGTCCGCGGCGGCGGCGCGGCCGGCGTTCGTCCCGTGCCCGCAGCCCGCGAAGGTCGACCGTAAGCCCCGGCCGTCGCCCCCGCCGCGCGACCGGACCGGACCCGTCGTCGGCGGCGACGGGCTGGCCACCGCGGGGCTCATCGCGCCGGCCGGCGCGCCGTCCCCGCCAGGCAACCTGACCGCCACCTCGTGGCTGGTCGCCGACCTCGGTACGGGTGCGGTGCTCGGGGCGTGTGGGCCGCACGAGCAGAGCCCGCCGGCGAGCGTGCAGAAGCTGCTGCTGGCGGCGACCGTGATGGCGAAGGTCGACCCGACCCAGGTCGTCCAGGTCAACCAGGCCGATCTCGACTTCGAACGGGGCAGCTCCGCCGTCGGGCTGCTGCTGGGCGGGCGCTACCCGGTCGAGACGCTGTGGCTGGGGCTGCTGCTGAACTCCGGCAACGACGCGGCCAACGTGCTCGCCCGGGTCGGCGGCGGCGACGCCGGGGTGCCCGGCACCCTGGCCGCGATGAACGGCGAAGCCCGGCACCTCGGTGCGCTGGACACGCACGCCGTCACTCCGTCCGGTTTGGACGGTCCCGGGCAGTTCACCAGCGCGTACGATCTGGCCCTGATCAGTCGGGTGGACTTCGCCCGGTCCGACTTCAGCCGGTACACCGCGACCGAGCGGGCGCAGATCCCGGCTCAGCCGCCGCAGGATCCGAAGGGCTTCCAGATCCAGAACGAAAACACGCTGCTGTTCCAGTACCCGGGTGCGTTGGGCGGCAAGACCGGCTTCACCGACCTGGCCCGGCACACATATGTCGGGGTAGCCGAACGCAACGGGCGACGGCTGGTGGTGACGCTGCTCGGGGCCGAAGCCGTCCCGCTACGCGGCTGGCAGCAGGGTGCCGAGCTGCTGGACTGGGGCTTCTCGGTACCGGCCGGCGCGTCGGTGGGACGGCTGGTCGAGCCCGGGGAGACCGAGCGACGCGCCGCGCCGCCCGCGACGGTCCGGCGGGCTGCGGCCGGACTCGGCGCAGCCGGGCCGGTACAGCGGGCCGCATGGTCGGCGGGCCGGGTCGCCGGGGTCGCCGCGGTCCTGGCCTCGCTACCGCTCATGGTGGTGACGGCGGTCCGGCGTCGCCGGGTGCAACCGGTCGCCCCCCGGCGGGAGCCGACCCGGCGCAGCCGTCCTCGCTGAGGCGTTCTCGGCATCGCCAGCTTCACCATCGAGGCGGCGAGCTGTGGCACCTTGACCCCGGCGTACTCCCGCACCGCCACCGACTTCGCGAAAAACCTACCGGCATTGATGTTCGTGGCGAAGTCCGCCGCCGGCCCGTACCGCTAGGGCACCCTGCCGCACGCCTGGCCGCCGTTCGACACGAACGGCGGCCAGGCGTGTGTCTATGGCACCTCAGGCGGACAGCACCGGCCAGGCGTACGCGGCGAGCGCGAACGCCGCTCCCAGCACCGCGAGCGAGAAGCCGCGGGTCGGGAACGGAAGTGCGGCGAGTACGAGCAGGATGAGCGCGATGACGTACAGAACAGCCTGGGTCGACATGGACAGCCTCTCGTTGGATGATCAGCGCATGGTCAGTACCCGAAGGGTGTTGATCTGAAACGACGGCGATCGATGTTCCCCGTGGTGGACGCGGCCGGTCATGTCCAGTGGTAATCCGTTCGCAGCGCGCGGGCGACCGAGTCGAAGCGGCCCCGGTCGAGTACGGCGCCCTCGCGCCGGATGCCGGCCTCGTCGACGGTCAGCACCCGATCCAGCCGTACCCAGCTCGGCCGTCCGGTCCGGTCCCAGCCGCCGGGTCCGAGCGCCAGCCAGTTGCGCTGCCCGTCGCGCTCATCCTGGCTGGACAGCATCAACCCGAGCAGGGTACGGCCGTCGCGGCCGACCACCAGGACGGGTCGATCCTTGCCCTGAGCCGCGTCATCCTCGTACGGCACCCAGGTCCACACGATCTCACCCGGGTCGGCGCGGCCGTCCGGCTGGGGGGAGTACAGGAGGTGGCGCCCGGCGGGCACGGCCGACGACGCGACCGCGCCACCCGGGACCGGTCGGTGCGCCGTACCGGGTACCGGGCGGCGTGAGACCCGGCCGACCAGCCCGCGAAGCCCGACGGCGACCTTGTTCCAGCGACTGTTCACGGCTCGAACCGTAGCGCTCGCCGCCGCCGCCCCGGCGGTGGGCCGGGTTCGGCGGTGGGGCCGGGTTCGGCGGTGGGCCGGTCCGGCGGTGGGGCTGGTCAGGCGGTGAGCGCCGCGAGGAGTTCGTGGCGGTACTCGACGAGCCACGCCTGCCGGCGGCGGATCGCGTCGCCGACACCGTCGGCCCACATCCGGGCCCAGCCCCCGCCGAGCTGCTCGGCCGACGCGCGCATCCGATGCCAGGTGATATCCGCCCGGGCCACCCCGAGGTCCGGCAGCGACATCCGGTCCGCGGTGGACAGTCCGTACCCGTCGGCCACGATCCGCAGCCTGGCCGCCTGGTCCACGCCGTGCCAGGTCGGCCACACCTCCGCCGGCGGGCGCAGCGGTACCCAGTGCATCGCCGTGTTGTAGACGTCCAGCAGGCGGGTCGTCGGGCCGGCCAGGTCGAAGTCGATCAGGCCGACCGCCCGCCCGCCGCGGACCACCACGTTCTGCGGGGTGACGTCCAGGTGCGAGATCAGCTCCGGCGTCGGGTCGACCACAGGTACGTCCAGCGTGACGAGGTCGCGCCGCCACACCGAGCCGGCCGGCGCGGCGAAGCCCCGCTCGGCGGCGTACCCGAGCGACGCCTCGTGCAGCCGCCGTACCAGTCGCGCCACGCTGGCCAGCAGCCCGTCGTCGGCCGCCCACGGCTCGGGCGGGTCACCGGCGACGTCGCCGGGCAGGTAGCTGAGCACATCCCGGCCGGCGTCGTCGCGCCCGAGGTAGCGCGGGCTACCGTCGA
>JAVHWE010000396.1:0-2651 GCA_032160285.1 Micromonosporaceae bacterium
CCAGAGCCGGTCAGTCTCCCGTGGGCCGATCAGCCCCCGTACCACACCGTCTGTCGCCAGCCAGCGGGCGTAGTCGACCGCGGCCGGCAACCGCTCGGAGAACAGCACGGCGGCCGGATGCGATAGCCCGGCCGGCGGCCCGAACGAGGCGGACCCGACGTCGGCCGGTGGGGCGCCGGCGTCGTCCGAACCGGGCTCAGTCCGAAAACCGACCACGGTACCTCCCAAGCCGACGTCCGCGACCGGAACGGTCCAAACCAGACAGTGAACCGGGACCGAGCCACGGCGATGGGCGCGGCGGAGGCGGCGGGTCGAAAGGTAAGGTGAGGGCGCCGCACACGAGGCGGGTGCGGCGACGTCGAACGGGTGAAACGTCGTCAATCACGCGGACGGACGACGATGCGACGGGCCGGTTCGACACCCTCCGATTCGCTCTCCACATCGGAAAGTGCGTTGATCACGTCGTGGACGCATTTGCGTTCGAAGGCGCTCATCGGCTCCAGCTTTACCGCCTCGCCGTGCTCCTTGACCCGCTCAGCCGCGTTCCTGGCAACCGCCGCCAACTCCTTGCGGCGGGTCGCCCGGTACCCACCGATGTCGAGTAGCAACCGGCTCGGGGCGCCGGTCTGGCGGAACACCGCCAACCGGGTGAGTTCCTGAAGCGCCTCCAGCGTTGCCCCGCGTTGGCCGACGAGCGCCTGCAACCGGCCTCCCACCACCTCGACGACGGGGCGACCGCCGTTGATCAGCTCATCGATGTCGCCGTCGTAATCGAGGACGTCGAGTAGCCCCTCCACGTAATCGGCGGCGATTTCACTCTCGTGGAACAGCTCCTTGCTGTCGCCGGCTGGCCGGTCCGCGCTCTCCTCGGTCGGCGAATCAGCGGTTGCCGCCTCGTCGGATTCACTGTCCTGAGGGGTACCCGACTCGTCGCTGGCCGCACCGACGGCGGGATCGTCGGGGAAATCCTCGACAGCGCCGGTCGCCGAGGAATCAGGCGCGGAAGGGGTACTCGTATCGGTCACAGTCATCTCCGGATGATCGGGGCGCCCATGGGCGCCGTCACAGGACGTCTACTCGGTGTGGCCGCGAGCGGGAAGCGCCGCAACTCCGATCGCATCCGGACGCCACCCGACAGTGTGGCGTCGGGCGATCCGGTCGATCGCATCGCCCGCTAGCGCTTGGCCGCACCACCCTTCTTCGGATTGGTCGGCTTGGCACCAACCTTCGGACCTAGCACCTAGGGCTCCACCGGCTTGACCTCGGCCCCGTTCTTCGCGCCCCGCACGTTGGCCTTCACGGGCGCCTTGGCGGGGGTTCCGCTTTTGGCGTTGGGCGGTGGCGGGTACTTCCGTAGCACCCACATCTGCTGTCCCAACGAGAAGATGTTCTGCGTCACCCAGTAGATAACCACACCGATGGGGAACAGCGAGCCGGAGATGAGCAACGAGAACGGGACGCCGTACAGCATCAACCGCTGAATCATCTTCTGCTGCGGGTCCTCCGCCCACCCGGTCTTGAGGATCATCTGGCGACTGGTAAGGAACGTCGAGACAATCATCGTCGCGATCAGGATCGCGGCCACGACCTTGACGGTGGCGCCGTTGGCCTCCATGTCCCTCAACTGCGCGGCGGTCGACTTGAAACTCGCCGCGATCGGGGCACCGAACAACTTCGCCTTCGACGCGCTGTCGAACTGTGTCACCGTCCAGCCGTACAGGCCCTTCTTGGCCTCCGGCATGGTCGGCTTGAGATGGCGCAGCACGTGGAACAGGCCGAGAAAGACCGGGATCTGCAGGAACATCGGCAGGCAGCCCATCAGCGGGTTGGCCTTCTCGGTGCGGTAAAGCTCCATGAGCTCTTTCTGCATGGTCTCGCGGTCGCCCTTGTGCTTCTCCTGAAGCGCCTTGACCTTGGGCTGCAGGGCCTGCATCGCCCGCTGCGACTTGATCTGCTTGACGAAGATCGGGAACAGCACGGCCCGCACCGTCAGCACCAGGAAGATGATGCCGAGCACCCACGACCAGTTGGTGGCCAGCCAACTGGTGTTACCGAGCACCCGGTGCCAGGCGGCGTGCCAGAACAGCAGGATCCCGGAGATGGCTCCGTAGATCAGTGCCATCAACGGACTGAAAATCTTGGTCACTGAACGGCTCCGGTCGCGTCGTCGAGGGTCGTTCTGGTGCCTTCGCCGGGGGGCGGCACCGGGTCGTATCCACCGGGGTGGAACGGGTGGCAGCGCAGCAGCCGCCGGATGGCCAGAAAGACGCCCCGCAGCGCACCGTGGTTCTGGACCGCCTCCAGCGCATATGCGCTACAGGTCGGGTAGAACCGGCACCGCGCCGGCATCACCGGGCTTATCCAACGACGGTACGCGATGATGGGAAGCGCAATGAGTCGGCCCGGGGTCATCGACGCCTCCCGGGCCGCGACCGCCGGGCGCTCGCGGCGGTCAGCGCGGCGTCGAGGTCGGCCGCCAGTTCCGGGTACGTCCGCGCGGCCGCACCGGGCAGCGCGCGGACAACCACCGCCGCGTCGGCCGGCAGGCCGGCGAGGTGAGGGCGGATCAGGTGACGCAGCCGGCGTCGGACGGTATTGCGTACCACGGCGTTACCCACGGCCTTGGACACGACGAAACCGGCACGCGCGGG
>JAVHWE010000431.1:0-11777 GCA_032160285.1 Micromonosporaceae bacterium
ACGGCTACATCTCCGGACCGGCGGAGACCGGGTTCGACAAGCTCTTCCGCTGGTACAACAACGGCGACACCACGATGCCGACCACGCACGCGGACCTGACGTTCCGGCTGTCCGAGGTGAGCGCCCAGCACGTGCGCGACGTCGTCGAGGAGACCGGCGTGCTGGTCGTCGGCCGCCGCCTGTTCGACCTCACCGACGGCTGGGGCGGCGACCATCCGCTGGGCCGACCCGTCGTCGTGGTCACCCACAGTGTGCCGGCCGGATGGCCGCGCGAGGGCGCACCATTCACGTTCGTCACGGACGGCATCGAGAGCGCGATCGAGACGGCCCGGGGTATCGCCGGGGACCGGGCCGTCGCCGTCAACGCCGGCACGATCGCCCGGCAGTGCCTCGACGCCGACCTGCTCGACGAGGTGTGGATCGATCTCGTGCCGGTGCTGCTCGGCGGCGGTACCCCGTTTTTCGACCACGTCAAGGGCGCCCCGGTCGAGCTGGTGGGTCCGATCTCGGCGGTACAGGGCATCGACGTCACGCACCTGCGGTACCGGGTCCGACGCTGATATCGCTTCGAACACGGGGTCGGCCGGTCGAGCCGGGTGCCGGCTACCATGCGCGGGGAGTGGGGGAGGCGGCGTGGAATACGGCGAAGTCGTCCGGCGGCGGCGGATGGTCCGAAACTACGACCCCGGCCGGCCGGTGCCACCGGACGTTGTCGACCGCCTGCTGGGGTACGCGGTGCACGCGCCGTCCGCCGGCTTCTCCCAGGGCTGGGGCTTCCTGATCCTCGACTCCCCGGCCGACCGGGCGGCCTTCTGGGCGGCGACAACACCGGACGGTATGGAAGATTCGCCCTGGTCGGAAGGCATGCGACGGGCTCCCCTGATCGTCGTACCGCTGTCGCACCGCGACGCCTATCTCGACCGGTACGCGCAGCCGGACAAGGGCTGGACCGACCGTCTCGAATCACGCTGGCCGGTGCCCTACTGGCACATCGACACCGGTTTCGCCAGCCTGCTGATGCTGCTCGGCGCGGTGGACGAGGGCCTGGCCGCGTGCTTCTTCGGAATCACGCCGGACGATATTCCCCGCTTTCGACATGCTTTCGGGGTACCGGACGGCTATACCCCGATTGGGGCCATTACCATCGGCTACCGCGCCGAGGACCGCCGTTCGCCGTCGCTGCGGCGGGGTCGGCGTGACGTGGCCGAGGTCACGCATCGCGGCAGGTGGGGCGCCGGGTACCAAACGGAAAAGTCGGTCGCACCGGGTCGCTAGGCTGACAGCGTCATGCAGGCGGGGGAAGGAGCTCAGCCGCCGTGATCTTCAAAGCGGTTCGGGACGGGACGCCGTACCCGTCCCACGGCAGGACCATGAAGGAGTGGGCCGAGATTCCACCCCGTCCGGTGCGGCTCGACCAGCTCATCACGACGAAGCGGGAGCTCAAGCTCGACCGGCTGCTGGCCGAGGACTCCACTTTCTACGGCGACCTCTTCCCCCACGTCGTGCAGTGGCACGGCGGCCTGTACCTCGAGGACGGCCTGCACCGGGCCCTGCGGGCGGCGCTGCAGCAGCGCACCTCGATCCACGCCAGGGTGCTCCCGATCGAGGTCTAACGTGGAGCCATGTCCGACCGAATGGCACCGCTGGACCTCATCGACACCGACTCGCTGCACTCCGAGGAGGAGCTCGGAATCCGCGCGGCGGTACGCCGGCTGGTGGACGACAAGGTCCGGCCGTCGGTGGCCGACTGGTACGAGCGCGGCGAGATGCCCGTCCGGGAACTGGCGCGGGAGTTCGCCGCGCTGGGCCTGCTCGGCATGCACCTGACCGGGTACGGGTGCGCCGGGGTGAGTGCGGTCGGGTACGGGCTGGCCTGCCTGGAACTGGAGGCCGCCGACTCCGGCGTCCGCAGCCTGGTCAGCGTGCAGGGTTCGCTCGCGATGTACGCGATCTGGCGGTTCGGCTCGCCGGAGCAGAAGCAGCGGTGGCTGCCGTCGATGGCGGCCGGTGAGGCGATCGGGTGCTTCGGGCTGACCGAACCCGACCACGGCTCCGATCCGGCATCGATGACCACCCGGGCCCGGCGCGACGGCGACGACTGGATCCTCACCGGTACCAAGATGTGGATCACGAACGCGCCGGTCGCCGACGTGGCCGTGGTCTGGGCGCGCACCGACGACGGGATCAATGGTTTCGTCGTGCCGATGGATTGTCCCGGGGTGAGTTCGCGCGTCATCGGCCGCAAGCTGTCGCTGCGCGCCTCGGTCACCGGTGAGCTGGTCCTCGACGAGGTGCGGCTGCCCGCCGACGCGGTGCTGCCGGACGCCCGGGGGCTGCGGGCGCCGCTGTCGTGCCTGACCGAGGCGCGGTACGGCATCGTCTGGGGTGCGCTCGGCGCCGCCCGGGACTGCCTGCAGGTGGCCATCGACTACGCCGTCGACCGGGTCCAGTTCGGCCGCCCGATCGCCGGGTTCCAGCTCACCCAGGCGAAGCTGGTCGACGCCGCGCTCGAACTGCAGAAGGGGTACCTGCTGGCCCTGCACCTGGGCCGGCTCGCCGACCGGGGCGCGCTCCGCGCGGAGCAGGTCAGCGTCGGCAAGCTCAACAATGTCCGGGCCGCGCTCGCGATCGCTCGGCAGTGTCGCACGATCCTCGGCGCCAACGGCATCAGCGGTGAGTACCCGGTGATGCGCCACGCGGCCAACCTGGAGACGGTACTGACCTACGAGGGGACCTCGGAGATCCACCAGCTGGTGGTGGGCCAGCAGCTCACCGGCATCTCCGCGTTCGCGTCCTGACCGTCTGTTGTATCGATCATGCATTCTGGGTATCCCCGGTCATGGGGACCGCCGTTGGGGACCACCCGGACAAGGGAGTGCAGCCATGGCCCAGGACAGCGACACGACCCGGTTCGAGCAGGGTAGGGCGGGCACGCCGGTGGCGTCCGGTGATCCGGACCGGACCCGGGCGCTGCCCGAGCACGACGACACCGGTACCGGCTGGCCCGGCCAGCCCGCCGTGGACGCCGGCCGGGCCGACTACGCCGGCGGGGACGCCGGCCGGGCCGACTACGCCGGCGGGCCGGGATCCGGGTACACCGGCGGGGCCGGAGCCGACTATGCCGGCGGGGCGGCCGACGACCCGCGCGGCACCGGCGCGCCGATCGTCATCCGGACCGGCGGTGGCTTCCTGCGCGGCGCCTTCTTCCTCATGGCGACGCTGGCCGCGGTGGTCGCGATCGTCCTCGGGATGACGGCGGTCGGCATCCTGCCGCATCTGCGGAACCCGTTCGGCGCCCGGACCACCGATCGCAGCCAACCGGCGCTGCTGAAGTCGATCCAGGACATGAGCCGATTCGTGGCGGCGCAGGGCAACTTCCAGGTGATCGTGGATGTCCAGAACGACGCGAAATACGTGCCGGACTTTCTGGTCAATGACCGGACGCTATTCGTCGCCGCCGGCAGCGTCGAGGCGTATGTCGACTTTGCGGCGATTGACAAGGGCGCGATCACGGAATCGGCCGATCACCGTACCGTAGAGATCAAGCTGCCCGCCCCGCAGCTCAACAAGCCGAGCATCGATCACGACAAGAGCTATGTATTCGCCCAGCAGAAGGGTGTACTCAACCACCTCGGTGATGTGTTCGGCAATGATCCCAACAAGCTTCAACGTCTGTACCAGTTGGGTGAGCAACGGATTGGCGCTGCGGCCACAGACAGTGGGCTGGCTCAGAAAGCACAGGACAATACCCGTAAAATGCTCGAGGGGATGCTGCATTCGCTCGGCTACACCACGGTTACGGTAACCTTTGCGTCGCCCTAAGCAGGGCCCGATGATGCGGCCCGTGACATGGACGTGATGCTGGTCACGGTCGGTGCCGCGGTACCGCGGCGGGCGTGCGAAATGCACGATGCATTTTGATATGTACTGGTAGGAGGCTCACCGTCGGTGCGCCGGCCGGTCGCAAGGATGTAACGTCATCATTACGACTCGCACATGGGACGTTTACCCGATAGGCGAGCGTGGTGACGGTCATAAACAGTCATCATCCGGGTATGGGAAGGTTTCCCGCTAGAAGGTGACCGTGGGGCGGAGGTGACGGTGACTGCCGTCGCACTCAAGGATGTTACAAAGATCTTCCAGGACGGCACGATTGCTGTAGACAACGTCAGCCTCGATGTCGCCGCTGGTGAGTTCATGGTGCTCCTCGGGCCCTCAGGATGCGGCAAATCAACTATTCTGCGAATGATCGCCGGCTTGGAGGATGTCACCCGCGGGACGATATTGTTCGACGGCGAACCGGTGAACGAGGTTGCGCCGAAGGACCGGCGGGTCGCCATGGTCTTCCAGGATTTCGCGCTGTACCCGCACATGGACGTGAGCGACAACATCGGCTTCCCGCTGCGGCTGTCCGGCGTCCAACCCGGTGTCCGTAGCGAACAGGTCACCCAGGTGGCAACCGCGCTCGGCATCGGCGACGTCCTCGGGCGCAAGCCGTCGCAGCTGTCCGGCGGTCAACGCCAGCGGGTGGCCATGGGCCGGGCCATCGTGCGCCGCCCCTGGCTCTTCCTGATGGACGAGCCGCTGTCCAACCTCGACAGCGGGCTGCGCGCGGAACTGCGCGCCGAGATCTCCGGACTGGTTCGCGAGCTCGGCGTCACCTGCGTTTACGTCACGCACGACCAGGCCGAGGCGCTCACCATGGCCGACCGGGTCGCCATCATGCGTCGCGGCGTCCTGCAGGACGTGGGCACACCCACCCAGGTGTACGGCCGGCCGGCCACCCTGTATGTCGCGGCCTTCCTGGGGAGTCCCCGGATGAACCTGCTGGAGGCACAGGTCTACGTCAACCTTGACCGGCACGTCGCGCTGCACATCGGCGACCAGACGCTGTACCTGCCGTGGAACGACCTGCGCTCCCGGCACGTGGCGCACTTTCACGGGGAACGGATCGTCATCGGCGTGCGTGCCGAGGCGCTCATCCCGGTCGTCAGTACCGCCGAGGGGGACGTGATCCGGGGCCGCGTGCGGTACCTGGAGCACCACGGGCACGAGTCACTCGCCTTCCTCGACATCGGGGCCACCGCGGTCATCGTCGATGAGATGGCCGGCACCGCCCCGCCGCCCAACTTCGGCCAGCGTGGCCTGCGTCGCCTGGTCGGCCGGTTGGCCGGCCGCGGCGATGCCGACTCCGACGGCCCGCCGGCACCGGCGCCGAAACCCACGGCGGCGTCCGCCAACGGCGGCCGTCCCGACGAGGACTCCCGGGTGTTCACCGACGGCGGCCGCCACCACCGACGCCCCGCCGAACTGGCCGTCCGGCTGGCACCGTACCCCGCGCTGAGCCATGGCACCCCGCTCGCGGTGAAGGTACGCATGGAGGCACTGCACTTCTTCGACGAGCGCGGTCAGCGCATCGACGTCGGCTGGCGCTAGGGCGACTCGTCGTCGACATGGTGGGATACCCCCATGTCGTCCTGTGAGGTCGCGATGCTGACCGGCCCGATCCGGGGGCTGACGGGCGGTCACGTGGACCGGCGGATCGGGTGATGGAAGGGTACTTGCGGGTGACCGGTTCGGTCGCGATCCCGCGTACCGAATTGATCTGGAAGTTCAGCCGGTCCGGCGGCCCCGGCGGGCAATCGGTGAACACTGCCGACTCCCGGGTCGAGCTGCGGTTCGACCTGACCGCCACGACATCGGTGCCGTCGTACCTGAAGGAGCGGGCTCTTCAACGGCTGACGGCGCGGCTGGTCGACGGGGCGGTGGTGGTCACCGCGTCCGAGCACCGGTCGCAACTGCAGAACCGGCGCGCCGCCGAGGCGCGGTTGGTCGCCATCCTCGCCGAGGCGGTCGCGCCGCCGGCCCGGGCCCGTCGGGCGACCCGGCCGTCGCGCGGCGCCGTGCAGCGCCGGCTCGACGACAAGACCCGCCGCTCGGTCACCAAGCGGCTGCGACGTAACCTCGACGACTAGGTAGGCTGCGGCTTCGCCGCGGTCGCGACCGGTCTGGGGGTTGTCGGGTTGCCGTACCTTCCGTTCGAGCGGCGCGAGCCGGACCCGCAGTACCGGGAGCTGTTGCGCCGGATCGTCGAACACGGTGAGATCTCGCCGACCCGGCAGGGTCCGGCGGCCCGGACCCTCATGCAGCAGACCATGCGGTTCGAGTTGACCAACGGCTTTCCGGTGATCACCGAGCGCAGCATCGCCTCGTTCTGGCGTAAGCCCATCGGCGAGCTGTGCGCCTTCATCAACGGGGCGACCACGCTCGACGAACTGGCCTCATACGGGTGCGACTGGTGGCAACCGTGGGCGACACCCGAGAAGACCGCCAAGCGCGGGCTGCCGGCCGGTGACATCGGGCCGGGATCGTACGGTGGCGCATTCCATGATTTTCCAACCCGTGAGGGGCCGCCGTTCGACCAGTTCAAGCACCTGGTCGAGCAGGTGCGCGAATTTCCGAGCGACCGGACCCACTTCGTGTCGCCGTGGATTCCGCAGTACCAGGTCCGCGGCGTCGGCAAGCGGCAGCAGACCACGATCTCACCGTGCCATGGCTGGGTACACGTACGGGTGATCAACGAACGGCTGCACCTGCACATGTTCCAGCGCTCCGGCGACGTGCCGGTCGGGGTGCCCGCCAACATGGTCCAGTACGCCGCGTTGACCCTGATGCTGGAGCAGCTCACCGGCTTCGCGGCCGGGGTGTACTACCACACGATCTCCGACGCGCACGTCTACGAAGACCAGCTCGACGCGGTGCTCGCGCTGATCGAACGGGAGCCACGCCGGCTGCCCACGGTGCGCCTCACCGATGGCGGCAGGGCGGTCACCGACATCCACGACTTCCGCGCCGAGCACTTCGAGCTCTCCGACTACCACCCCTACCCGTCCATGGCCCGCATCCCGGTCTCCCCCTGACAGAACCTCCCCCGGCCCGGCCCGGCCGGCTCGGACCCGCCCGGCCGGCTCGGACGGGCAGCGGCTGATCGCATACCGTGGGGCCGATGGACATCCGGATGTTCGGCACGCTGCGGGTCCTGATCCCGGACCTTGATCCGCGCGACCTGGATGCCACCGCTGACCCGCCCGACGACGATCTGGACGAGGCCATGGTCGACGGCGCGGACTGGTCCGGACGTACCCTCGCCGGAGCGGGGATCCGGCGCAGCCACCTGCTCGGGGTCACGCTCACCGACGCCACCTGGCGCAACGTCCGGCTCTACGGTTGCCGCTTCGACCGGGTGGACTTCAGCGGCAGCCGCCTGGACGGCTTGACGATCGAGCGGTGCGAGTTCGTCGGGTGCCGGATGACCGGGGTGCAGCTCGCCGACAGCACACTCAAGAACGTTGTCTTCGACGACTGCCGGCTGGACTACGCCGGCCTGGCCGATGTCCGGGCCTCCGGGCCGGTGGCGTGGGCCGGCTGTACCCTCGCCAACGCCGTCCTGACAGACTGCCGGCTGCCCGCGGCGGTATTCGCCGACTGCCGCCTCGCCGGCCTTGAACTCAACGACTGCCAGCTTGGCGGCGCGGACCTGCGGGGCAACGACCTGAGCGGGATCAGCGGACTGCTCAGCCTGCGGGAGGCTACGGTGGCGGCGAGCCAGCTCGGCGACCTGGCGGCGCTCGCCGTACGCGAGTTGGATATCACCGTGGTAGAAGGACCGCCGGTAGTCAGCCGTGGTTAACCTGGGTGGCCGGTACGGGTCGAAGGGGGTACGCGGATGCGCACGTCGCTGATCGTCGCGGCCGCCGAGGACGACGTCATCGGGCGCGACGGCGACCTACCGTGGCACCTTCCCGAGGACCTGCGCCGGTTCAAGGCGCTTACCGCCGGGCACGTGGTCGTGGTCGGTCGGACCACCCACGAGTCGATCGTCAACCGCCTCGGTCGGCCACTGCCCGGCCGGATCAGCGTCGTGGTCAGCCGGCGGTCGCGGGCCGGCGACGGTACCGTGATCTTCCAGCCCACGGTGGCGGCGGCGCTGTCGGTGGCGCGGGCCATCGAGGAGTTCGCGGGCCGTGACGAAATCTTCGTCATCGGCGGGGCGCAGGTCTACGCCGAGGCGCTGTCCGAGGTCGACCGGGTCCAGCTGACCCGTGTCCACGAGCGGGTGGCCGGTGACACCCGGATGCCCGCCGACTGGCTGAAAGGTTTCGCGCCGACCGGCCGGCAGCGGCGCGACGGCTTCGACTGGGAAACCTACGAGCGGTGAGCCTGTACCACGTCGGCAACTCCCGCGGCCAGGAGCAGGCCGCGTACATGCGGCGCCTCGACGCCGCCGGGGTGTGCATCTTCTGCCCCGAGCACCTCGCCGCCGACCCCGACCAGGACATCGTCCACCGGACACCGCACTGGACGGTCACGCCCAACCGGTTCCCGTACGTGGACACGCTGCTGCATCTGATGCTGGTACCCGACGAGCACGTCACGGACCTGCTCGACCTGTCGCCGGCGGCACAGCTGGACTTCTGGGCGGTCCTCGGCTGGGTGCGCGAACACCACCGGCTCACCTACTACAGTCTCGGCGCCCGTAACGGCGACTGTCGGCACACCGGTGGGACCATCGCGCACGTCCACGTCCACGTGATCGTCGGCGACCCGGACGGAGCCGGAGTCCGCTTCAAGATGAGCGCGACTTCACGATGAGCGCGGCGTCGTTCACGCGCCGATCGGACGATCGGTAGCGTCGACCCAGATCAGTTCCACCCCGGCCGCGCGGAGGATCGCGTCGCCGTCGAGGACGGCGTACGGGCCGGCGAAGTAGCAGCGCGCGAAGCCTGCCTCGGCGACCAGCCGGGCGCACGCCGGGCACGGAAATGTCGACACGTACAGGTCGGCACCGGCCAGGGCGAGGCCGTCGCGGGCGGCGCGACCCACGATCGCCGCCTCGGCGTGGATGGCCGTCGACAGGTCCGCGCGTACGCCCCGGCTGAAGTCATTTCGGGGGTCGCCGTCGACGTACGGCGCGTACTCGGTCGGCTGGTGTTCGTTGTGGGCGACGGCCAGCACCGTCCCGTCGCGGGCGGCGACCGCACCGACCTGTCGCCACCAGTCGGAACTGCGCGCCGACTCGACGACCGCGGCGGCCATGAACGACCGGGCGAGCTCGTCGACCGTGATCACCCCATCGTGGTCGGCCGGCCGGCCGACCGTGCTCCACGACCGGTCCCACCGCAGGAACGTCCGCTCGTAGACGACGTCGCGGCCGGCGTCCAGCCGGTACGCCGAGACCAGCGCGCGCATGATCTCCTCGTCCGGGACGACCAGGGTGTCGGCGGTCACCGCCGTGGCGAGGGTGCCGCGTTCGACCACCACCCCGCCGACGTACGCCGCCGCCCGCTCGGGCGCCAGCGCGCGGATCTCCTTACGGAGTACCGGGAACTCGTCGGCGAAGCTTGCCCCGAGCACGAGGACCTCGGTGGCGTCGGCGTTTCGGTCGAGGAACGCCAGGTACCCGGAGTGGATCACGGGAAGGTAGAGCAGGAGCTGTTTCAGTGCGAGCCCCCGGACTCGTCGATCACGTCCTGGAGCAGCTCGGGGAGGCGCTCCGACAGCTTCTTCGACATCATCTCGGCCAGGCCCATCTGGAGCCGGCGCAGCCGGGCCGAGGTACTGACCGTGGCCATCCGCTCCAGGACCTCCACCCGGCCACAGTACGTGGCCTCCAGCTCGGCGATCTCGGCCTCGGAGTACGTCTCGGCGGTCGCGACCAGCACATCCGGGCGTACCGCCTTGATCAGTGACCAGTGTGGATCGCCGGTGTGTTTGAGGGTCACCAGGCCCACGCCCCGCTGGTGGGTGACCATGCGCAGGCGCTCCAGCTCCGGCACGGCGGGGCGGCCGGGGCCCTTGCGCCGGCGCAGCTTCTCGTCTGAGTCCAGGCCGACGATCAGGAAATCGCCGAAGCCGCGGGCCGCCTCCAGGTACATCGAGTGCCCCTCGTGCAGGATGTCGAAGGAGCCGCTGGTCAGAACCACTTTGAGGCCCAGCACCCGGAGGGCGGAGACGATCTCGCCGATCCGCTCGTAGGCGGTCACATAGCGCAGCTCGAAGTTGGAGGCGTCGGCGAACAGCCCGCTGTCGGTCAGTACTCCCACGGCCACCTCCTCGACCTCCGGCGATGATAGGGCGGGTAGAGTCGGCCCCGATCCGCGGCCCCCGCCACCTGCCTGGGCGGCCACCGTTGCCTGTTCGCTGCCTGGAGATTGCCACGATGACTGAGCGCGGCCTGCTTCGCCGGTATCTTGCCACCACCGATCCGAGCCGGGTAGACGCCGGTGCCGCCGCCTTCTTCTCGTCACTCGACGTGATCGGCGCGGTCTCGCCGAGCGTCGCCGACACGATCACGCGGGAGCTGCGCGACCAGCGCGCCAACCTGAAGCTCATTGCCAGCGAGAACTTCAGCTCG
Source organism: Micromonosporaceae bacterium (assembly GCA_032160285.1). GTDB lineage: Bacteria > Actinomycetota > Actinomycetes > Mycobacteriales > Micromonosporaceae > Planosporangium. The sequence goes on from JAVHWE010000431.1 coordinate 10,415, forward strand.
CTGGCGGTGCAGCTGGCCCAGGGCAACCTCTTCACCGACAAGTACGCCGAGGGCTTCGCCGGGCACCGGTTCTATGCCGGGTGCGACAACGTCGACGCGATCGAGGCCGAGGCCGCAGAGCTGGGCCGCACGCTGTTCGGCGCGGACCACGTGTACGTCCAGCCGCACTCGGGCGCCGATGCCAACCTGGTGGCGTTCCTGGCGATCCTGGCCACCACGGTCGAGGGCCCGGCGCTGGAGAAGCTCGGCCAGACCAACGTGTCCAAGGTCGACGACGTCGACTGGGAGGCGCTACGCCACGAGTTCACCGACCAGCGGCTGCTCGGCATGGACTACTACTCCGGCGGTCACCTGACCCACGGGTACCGGCACAACGTGTCCGCCCGACTGTTTGCGGCCCACTCGTACACCGTCGACCCCGAGACCAAGCTGCTCGACCTCGACGCGATCCGCCGCCAGGCCCGCGAGCTGCGGCCGCGGATCCTGCTGGCCGGCTACAGCGCGTACCCCCGTGCGATCAACTTCGCCGAGTTCCGGGAGCTGGCCGACGAGATCGGCGCCACCTTCATGGTGGACATGGCGCACTTCGCCGGCCTGGTCGCCGGAAAGGTCTTCACCGGCGACTACGACCCGGTCGCGCACGCGCACGTGGTGACCACCACGACCCACAAGACCCTGCGCGGCCCGCGCGGCGGCATGGTGCTGTGCACCCCGGTGTACGCCCCGGCGGTCGACAAGGGCTGCCCGATGGTGCTGGGCGGCCCGCTGCCGCACGTGATGGCCGCCAAGGCGGTCGCGCTGCGGGAGGCGCTGGAGCCGGGCTTTTGCGACTACGCGCACGCGATCGTCGAGAACTCGCGCAGCCTCGCCGAGGCGCTGCAGAGCCGGGGCGCGCAGGTCCTCACCGGCGGTACCGACAACCACCTCGTGCTGGTCGACGTGGCCGCCAGCTACGGCCTGACCGGCCGGCAGGCCGAGTCGGCGCTGCGCTCGTGCGGCCTCACCCTCAACCGCAACTCGCTGCCGTTCGACGCCAACGGCCCGTGGTACACCAGCGGCCTGCGTCTCGGTACGCCCGCGGTGACCACCCTCGGCATGGGCACCGACGAGGTCGTCGAGATCGCCGACATCATCACCTCGGTACTGGCCGACGTCACTCCGGCCGGGGACAGCAAGGCGAAGTACAGCCTGGCCGAGGCGGTTGTCGACGGTGCGCGCAAGCGGGTGGCCGATCTGCTCGGCCGGTACCCGCTGTACCCCGAGATCGACCTCGACATCGTCACCGGCTGACCGGACGAAACAGCCGCCCCCGGTGCCGGGGGCGGCTGTTGTCGCAATCGTAGGGTCAGCCGAGGCCGGACCG
>JAVHWE010000467.1:0-3719 GCA_032160285.1 Micromonosporaceae bacterium
CCGACAACGACGATCGGCTCGGCTTCCGGTCGGGTACCGGCCACCTCAACGTGCGGGTGCTGCCCGACGACTGGCACCTCGACGACGTACCCATCGCCGACGTGACGTTCGATCTGCTGTACCGCGAGGTTTTCGCCTACTACGAGCAGGTGTACTCGTTCATGCGGTCGGAGGTGTTCAGCCTGGCCGACGAGTGCAAGGTGCTGACCTACCCGCGGCTGATCTGGCAGATGTGCGACCCGCGCAACCGGACCCGGACGTACTACATGCCGCCGTCGCGGGACCTCTCGGCGCCCCGGGCGCGGCTGCTGCTGCGGTTCATGCGGGCCCAGCAGGCCGTCACCGACGTGCCGGTGCTGGTAGCGGCCGGTCGCCGCGCCGCCGCGGGCATCACCCGCCGCGGCGAGCTGTGGACGGCGCTGAAGTCGGCCGCCACCATCGAGTTGGCCGTCATGCTCCAGTACCTGTTCGCCGCCTACTCGGTGCCCACCCACGGCGCCGGCCGCGAGTACGTGCGGCGCGGGTTGTGGACGGCGGAGCAGCTGCGGCTGGCGTGCGGTGACGGCGGCGAGACCACCGACAGCGGGGTACGCGGAACGCTGCTCACCGTCGCCCGCGAGGAGATGATCCACTTTCTGCTGGTCAACAACATCATCATGGCGATGGGTGAACCGTTCCATGTGCCGCTGGTCGATTTCGGCACGGTCGACGACGCGCTCGGGGTACCGGTGGATTTCGCGCTCGAACCGCTCGGGATCGGCAGCCTCCAGCGGTTCATCGCGATCGAACGGCCGGCCGACCGGATCGGGGAGGTCCTCCGCGGCGGCGAGGCGCACGCCGGTGACGGGTACGCCAGCATCAGCGACTTGTACGCCGCCATCCGCGACGGGCTGCGACGGGTTCCCGAGCCGTTCATGGTGCGTCACGGTCGCGGCGGCGGCGAGCATCACCTCTTCCTGCGGCAGTCGATCAACGCGGTTCACCCGGACTTCCAACTCGAGGTCGACGACCTGTCCAGCGCGTTGTTCGCCATCGACGTCATCACCGAACAGGGTGAGGGCAACACGCTCAGCCCGGTACCGGGCACCGACGGGTCACCCGACGCCGCTGAGTCGCACTACACCTCGTTCTTGCGGCTGTCGGACCTGTTGATGGCCGAGCGGATCGGTGGCCATCACCACGACGGTCCCCCGTGGACCCCCGCGTACCCGGTCATCCGTAACCCCACGCTCCGGGAGATCGCGCCGGGACGCGAGGCCGTCACCGATCCGGACGCCCGCGATGTCGGGCACCTGTTCAACCGCTCGTACTACCTGATGCTGCAGCTGATGGTGCAACATTTCGGCTGGACACCCGATGCCAGCCTGCGGCGGTCGAAGCTGATGAACGCCGCCATCGACGTGATGACCGGGATGATGAGCCCGCTCGCGGAGCTGCTGGTGACGATGCCGTCGGGCCGGCGCGGCGCCACCGCCGGACCGTCGTTCGAGCTGATGGACTCCGTGCGGTACAACGCGCGGCCGGACGTCGCCATGCGGTCGATCGCGCTGCGCTTCTCCCACCTCGCCGCCGCCGCCGGCACCTGCGACGCGGTACCCGACCGGGTGCCGGAGATGTTCGCCCACTACGCCGGGTACTTCGACGCCTTCGCGACCTCGGCGGTGCGGCCGTGACGGCCCCGTTCGCGCTGACCGGCCCGGCGCAGTTGGCCAACCCGTACCCGGTTTACCACCGGTACCGGGTGATGGAGCCGATCCACCGGGTCGCCCCGACCGGTCCGGACCGGCCCGCCACCTGGTACCTGTTCCGATACGACGACGTGGCCGGTGTCCTCACCGACCAGCGCTTCGGGCGAAGCGCCCGGATCGCGGACGCCGGCGGGCAGGCACCGGCCGCCGTCATTCCGGACGGGTACCCGGCGCTGCGGCAGGTGGTGGAGAACTGGTTGGTCTTCCTCGACCCCCCACGCCACACCCGGCTACGGGCGCTGATCGCCCGTCACGTCACCGCGACCGTGGTGGCGAGGCTGCGGCCGCGCATCGCGGAGATCACCGATGGGCTGCTCGACGGCGTGCGGGCCCGGCCGCACACCGACCTGGTGGCGGACTTCGCCGCGCCGTTGCCGATTCTCGTCATCTCCGAACTGCTCGGCATTCCGGCCGACCGCCAGGGCTGGATCCGCGACCGGGCGGTCGCGTTGCAGCAGGCGAACACCTCCCGGCGGGGTGATCCGGCCGAACGGTACGGTCCGGCCGAAACGGCCGCCTGCCAGCTCGCCGGATACTTCCAGGAGGAAGTGGCCCGGCGGCGGCGCGATCGGCGTGACGACCTGATGGGGGCGCTGGTGCGGGCCGGCGGGCCGCCACCCGGGGTGTCGGGTGTCGACGTGCCGGTCTCCGACGCGCCGCTCAGTGACGTCGAGATCGTGGCGACCTGCATCCACCTGCTGACCGCCGGCCACGAAACCACCACGAACCTCATCTCCAAGGCGACGCTCGCGTTGCTGCGCCATCCGCGGGTACGGGCGCAGCTGGGCGACGATCCGGCGATGATGGCCAGCGCGGTGGACGAGTTCATCCGGTACGACGGACCGGTGCAGATGGTGACCCGGTGGGCGTACCGGGACGTCGTGGTGGGCCGGCACCTCGTCGTGCGGGGCAGTCGGGTGGTTCTCGTGCTGGGTTCGGCCAATCGCGACCCGGAGAAGTTCGCCGACCCGGACCGGCTCGACATCTGGCGGGACGTGAGACGACATGGTGGGTTCGGTCTGGGAATCCATTACTGTCTCGGTGCCGGGCTGGCCCGCGTCGAGGTCGAGGTCGCCCTGACCGCGCTGCTTCGTCGCCTGCCCGGACTGGCCCACGGCGACGAGCCCGTCCGGTACGCCGACGACCTGGTCTTCCACGGGCCGGCCCGGCTGCCCCTGCGGACCGGGGCATGAGGCAAACCGGACGTACTATCGCCGGCGACATTCGGGGGCGGAAAGCGCACTCCCGTCGGGGGCGTCGACGGTCGCGGTCCGTGCCGGCACCCGGTACGGGCAACAAAGACCGCATGACCCTGGAAGACGTGGTGACTTCACCCAGGAGAGCGGTGCGGCGGCCGTCCGGCGACTGCTCGTCGAGGTGCCCGATCTTGACGGCTGTTCGTCGCGTCCGACCCGATGGCGCTCGGCGGTCGCTCGGTCGTCTTCCACCCCACGCTGGTGGTCCGCGAATCGGCCTGAGACACGCCGGCGGGCGGGGAATCGAACCCCGCCCGCCGCCGAGCACATGCACCGGTCACGGATGGACCCACTTCTGGTTGTCCCAGCCGTTGCAGTCCCAGACCTGTACCTTGGTGCCGTTGTAGGTTCCGCCGGCGATGTCCTCATCCAGGCACCGGCCGTCGTGCGAATTGCGGATGCTGTGGTCGGTGTAGACGGTCCACTTCTGGTTGTCCCAGCCGTTGCAGTCCCAGACCTGTACCTTCGTTCCGTTGCGGGTTCCGCCGGCGATGTCCTCATCGAGGCACCGGCCGTCGTGGGTGCTGCGGATGCTGTGGTCGGCGTAGATGGTCCACGCCTGGTTGTTCCAGCCGTTGCACTGCCAGACCTGTACCTTGGTGCCGTTATGGGTCGCGGTGGCGACGTCGGAGTCGAGGCACCGCCCGTCGTGACTGCTGTAGATGATCGCGTTGTTGGTGGCCATGGCCGGCGCGGTGACACCGACGACCGATGA